>JAKQSH010000119.1 GCA_029570245.1 Deltaproteobacteria bacterium
CCGGCAGGCGCTCACGATAATAAGCCCACACCGCCGCCAGCATAATAAACAGAGCCATGTTAACATAATGCCAGCAACTGAATTTCCGGCCTTGCTCATCACTTCCGCACGACATGAAATCATAGCCTTTCGTCAGTATAAACCGGTTTTATTGTAGCGCGCTTTTCCGGTCTGTACTCATAAAAAAACCGGATGCTTATAAACAGCATCCGGTTTTTTTGAGTGTCTTTTATGGAGCGCTTATTACGACACGCGCACCGGCATGATGATGCAGCGGTAATCTTCGCTCAAGGCCGGACGCAGCACGCAGGGCGAAAGTTCGTCGGACAGCTCAAGCTTTACGTCGTCGCAGTCCAGAACCGTCAGCACGTCGAGGAAGAAACGCGCGTTGAAGCCGATGCTGAGTTCTTCCTTGTCGTAGTCGATATCCAGAACTTCCATGCTTTCGCCCTTGTCGGGGTGCGAAGATTCGATTTTCATGGAGCCTTCCGAGAAGCGCATTTTGACGCCGAAGGTGCGTTCAACAGAAAGCAGCGACATGCGCTTGAGGGCGTCGATGAAGGCGCGGCGCGGCACGGTGGCGATTTTTTCGGCGGCGCGCGGAATAACCATGTTGTAATCGGGAAATTCGCCTTCAATAAGGCGGATCATCAGCGAAATGCCTGGACGGCGCAGATGGGCGTTGGTTCTGGTGAATCCTATTTCTATTTTTTCTTCTGCTCCGACGCCTTCCGAAAGCAGCTTGGTCATTTCGTTCAGACCCTTGCGCGGAATGATTACCGAGTTCTCGAACATCGGAGAATTTTCAAGCTCGCGGTCAATCAACGCCAAACGATGGCCGTCTGTTCCGACCATGCGGATTTTTCCGGCCTTGGGAGTTTCGATGTATGCACCGTTCAGGAAAATGCGCGGATCGTCGGAGGCTACGGCAAAAATGGTATGGCTGACGATGTCAAGGAAATCCTTCGGCTTGATTTCGAAGTACTGCACTTCCTTTATTTCGGGCAGTTCCGGGAATTCTTCAGCAGGCGCGCAATGCAGATTGAACTTGATGTTGCCGGAACGGATAGTAACCTGTCCGGGTTTTTCCTGTTCGATGGCAAGCGGCCCTGAAGGCATGTTCTTTACGATGTCGTTCAGATCGCGGGCATTGATGCACACGCGCCCTTTGCGGCTTATTTTAGCTTCGCAGGATGCGCGCATGTACAATTCGTAATCGGTGGCCGACACTTCGAGCACATCGCCTTCTCCTGCGTCGATCAGAACGTTGGCCAGCATCGGCACCGTTGAACGACGATCGACTATTCCCTGAGTTCTTCCGGTCAGCGCCGAAAATGTCGCCTGATCTATTTCGACCTTCATTGCCGTTTCTCCTTCTTCTCTTCTACATCATATAATTATAAATTTAATTAGTAGTTGTTGTAGGTACTGTTGATTAGTGGAAAAGAGCTTCATGTGTCCGTAATCAGTGCTTAATCTATTCGGGGTCCGATGTTTGCTCAATTTAAGAAAATCTGGAAGACCCGCTCATTATCCACAATCGACCTCAATTGCCAAAGACTTATAAACCGACTTGTCAACCACTTATCCACAGCAGGCGACGCAGAACCGCCTTTGCTATGTTTCGAGGTGTTTCTCCAGGTGTTCCACGGAGTTGCGTATGCTCATGTCTTCAACCATGAGCTGTTCGATCTTCTGTATCGAAGCCAGCACGGTTGTATGATCGCGCCCGCCGAACTTGATGCCGATTTCGGTCAGCGTCAGGTCGGTGTGCTGTTTGGTAAGGTAAATTCCGATCTGGCGCGGAACTACTATTTTGCGCACGCGGGTCTTCGACAGCATCTGCGTTTGAGAAATGCTGAAATAACGGCATACGCGGCGCTGAATCTCATCGACAGTAACCATGCGGCGGTGCGAGCTGATCTGGCCTTTAAGGAGATTCTGCGCGGTAATAAGGTTGATCGGCGTGCCGGTCAGCGACGAGAAGGCGTCGAGGCGGATCAGTGCGCCTTCAAGCTCGCGTACATTGGATTTTATATGCTGCGCCAGGAAGGACGCCACGTCTTCGGCAAGTTCCATCTGCATGCTCTGAGCCTTGCGGTTGAGAATGGCCAGACGGGTTTCAAAATCAGGCGATTTTATGTCGGCCACCAGACCGGATTGCAGACGCGAACGCAGGCGCTCGTCGAGAGCTTTTATTTCCTGCGGGTACGAATCGGAGGTTATGACAACCTGTTTGCCGGCATCATATAAGCAGTTGAAAGTATGGAAGAATTCTTCCTGCGTGCTGGTTTTGCCGGCCAGAAACTGAATGTCGTCAACCAGAAGCACGTCGCAGCCGTCGCGGTAGGCGCGCTTGAAGCCTTCGATCTGGTTGGTGGAAAGCGCCGTTATCATTTCGGACATGAAGTTCTCGGCGGTGGTGTAAATCACGCGCAGATGCGGCATGCGGGCTTTGATGCTGTTGGCCACGGCCTGCACCAGATGAGTTTTGCCCAGACCGGTTCCGCCGTAAATGGTAAGCGGATTGTACGAGCCGCCGGGCTGACTGGAGACCGCGCGTGAAGCTTCGAAGGCGAACTGGTTTGAAGGACCTTTGACGAAATTGTCGAAAGTGAAGCGCGGGTTGAGCAGCTGCAGACGTGTCTGAGCGGCATTGCCGGCTCCGCGCGGAAGTGTGCGCGAAACGGTACGTTTGGCCGGGCGTGTCGGGCGTTTGCCTTCCAGCGGGTCAGCCGGAGGTGTTGGTGAGGCTTCGGCTTCGATTACCACGGAACATGACAGCCCGGTAGTATTGTGCAGTTCGCGTTCTATTACATCCTGGTAGTTGTCGCGCAACCAGTCGCGCATGAAGGTGTTGGGCACCATGAGGTGCAGTTTTTCGTCGTTAAGTTCGCCAAGCTTTATCGGGCGGAACCACAGGTTGTAATTGCCTTTGTTGGTGCGTTCCTTGATTGAGCTCAGGGTTTCGGACCACGCTTTTTCAAGTTCGGTACGTTCCATTCCCTAAATCCGTTCCTGTGTCTTTCGACAGAATCTGTACTGTCCGACCGCGCGGGGTTTTACTGAATGCTTACACCAGATCGACCCGCACGGCAAATTAAATAATGCTTAACTCAGAGCCATCGTTCAGCGCTCGTCCATTTCGCCGATTTCGACCGGATCGCCCTGAGCCGCCGAGCCGCTCTTGTTCATGTGGCAGGTGCCTTCGAAAATGACGCCTTCTTCGATGGTGAGTGAGCGGGTCGCGACCGAACCGAACATGCGTGCAGGCGGATGCATGCTGATGCCTTCAGGGGCGTAGACGTTGCCTTTGACGTTGCCGTATACTATGACGCGCGAAACCTTTATTTCGGCTTCAACCTCGGCGCCTTCGCCGATGACCAGTACGTCTTTGGAGAATATTTCGCCCTTGAAGCGCCCGTCGATGCGGACTGTTCCTTCGAAGGTGAGTTTGCCTTCAAACTCGCTGCCTCTGCCCAGAAGAGCATTGATTTCGTTGGTCGCTGCCATCTTCACTTCGTCTCCCCTTCTTGTATGTAGAGTTCCGGCGCACCCACCGGGTTTATCTATTATAGCTCCTGATCGTTTCCTATTCCTAATAAATCCAGCACAATCTGCAGTTCGTCCAGACTGGCGTATTCGAAGACCAGGCGTCCGGCCTGCTTCGATTTCTGTTCCAGGCTTACGCGTAATCCCACGCGGCGTTGCAACTGTTCTTCGAGCAGGCGCGCCTGCGGGCTGCGTTCGGGCTTTGAAGTTTTTTTCGCTGCCGCACCGGAAGCGTCGCTGCGCAGTCCGGCCACCTGGCGTTCGAGCTCTCGCACCGAAACCGCACCGGACATGATGCGCGGCCAGTTGAGGCGTTTGAGACTGTCGGCGTCGAGTCCGGCCACGGCGCGGGCATGACCGAAGGACAGCACGCCTTCTTCGACTTTCTGCTGTACATTGAGCGGCAGTTGCAGCAGGCGCAGATAATTGGCCACCGAGGCGCGGTCTTTGCCGACTTCGGCGGCGATGTCTTCCTGGCGCATGTCGTATTCGTCCATGAGCTTGCGGTAAGCCCGCGCAACTTCCATGGCGTTGAGGTCTTCGCGCTGCAGAT
>JAKQSH010000138.1 GCA_029570245.1 Deltaproteobacteria bacterium
TGGACGCCTACACGAATACTCAAAGCTGAAAATAATCGAAACCATCAAAGGGCATTGTACCGCCGAGATTACAGTCCGTCAGGTGGCGCAACAGAAGAACGGCAAGTACGCAACGATTGTCACCGGGCAGCCCAGAATTGAAAAAGGAGCGGAATATCTGCTGTTTTTAATGAAAAAAGGCGATCTTTATTTCATATTGGGGATGTCTCAGGGCCATTACGCATTAATTGAAAATAAAGGAAAACTGCTGGCGGTACGAAATCTATACGGTGTGAGTCTTTATGACAAGCAGGGAAAAATCACGCTGCCGCCAGAATCCGAGGCTGCAATAACAACAATCGAATACAGTCTGCTCAGGCAGAAAATTATGAATATTCTTAAAACTGCCGAAAGCGGCCCGCAATGAAAACAACAATACAACTGGCGGTTCTGATTTTCACTCTGCTGAGCAGTGCCGATCTGCACGCATACGAAGTTATGAGGTCGGAATCAGGCGATCCATTACACTGGACGCGCGACGATATGCCGCTTGAATGGTACCTCAACAAAGACGGCTGTCCTGACCTGCCCTTCGAAGACACCCTTATTGCTCTCGAATCCGCGTTCGACTCGTGGCAGGGCGTTGATTGCTCTTATGTTGAGTTCAAATATGCAGGAACACGCGAAACCAGCGATTTCGGCCCGAATGCGCACAACACCCCGGATTTCAAAAATACAATAAGCTGGGTTGAAAGCGACTGGCCCGACGAATGGACGGAGGCTTACGCCGTTACAATTCCGGCATATGATCTTTCGAACGGGCGCATAGTTGACGCCGACATGGAATTCAACGCCGACTGGTTCACATGGGCAATACTTTCCGGGGCTTCATCGGAAAAACCAGACTTGCAGAATATCGCCACTCACGAAATCGGGCATTTCATCGGCCTCGATCACGCAGACGATATTGAAGCATCCCTTTACCCTTTCGGCGTGCCGGGAGAACTGCACAAACGCACACTGGCCGAAGACGACATATTCGGAATCTGCAATCTATATCCGCTTGAAGGCGCTTCCGGCTGGCCATGCGGAAACGACGATGACTGCAGCGGCGGCAGAAAATGTATAGTGAACAGCGATACTCAAAACAGTCTTTGCAGTCAATCATGTTATTGCGATCAGGATTGCCCGCCGGCAATGGAATGCATAAACGACTATTGCATGCCGAAACGGCATGAGATAGGGCATGACATGGGGGACACCTGTTCAATTTCTCTTCCATGCATCGAATCGCTGATCTGCCTGGAAGATATCTGCAGTGATTACTGTTCAAATTCTGCACAATGCCCTGAAGACTGGGACTGCGTACCCATAACAGACGGAGGCAGAGCCTGCTATGGAGAGCCTGAAGATAAAGACGGAGACATTGAAGTTGTCGGCATATATGCTTTCAACACCGACAGGCAATCCCCTCAGAACGCCGGAACTAAAATAAAGCTCAGCGCCGAAATTGAAGGAAATGGAGAATGTCGCTTTATTGCACGACATTCCAGCGGAAATTACACATATATAAACAGCTATTCTCCCAAATGCCAGACGACGTGGCTTCCGACTGAAACCGGCTCTTATGAGCTGTTCGCAGAAGTACGTGCCACATCGTCCGAAAGCTGCTACGATGTTCGCGAATCCATTTTCTTTACCATCATGTCGGGAAACGAAGCTGGAGGAGAAGAATCAGAAAACGGAGATGCCGAAGGCACATCAGACGGCAGCGACGATGACGGCGGCTGCAACTCCAGCCAGTCGCATTTTCCAGCCATCACCATTGCAGCGCTCGGAGTTCTGCTGCTGTTGCATAAAAAGCGGAAGAATTAGAGCCTTATCTTGCCAAGACGCGGCTTCAGATTTTTAAAGGAAGTCGGATTTCTGCCGTCTTCAAGCAGTATTTTCACTGCATCCAGTTTGGCGTCTAAAAGCACATCGGCTTTGCCCCTGAGCGCCCATTTTCCGAACTGATAGGCGCTGTACGCAGCATGCCGCGCCCCGTGCAGCAGCCAGAGTTGCCACGGAATATTCTTCAGAGCAGCAAGCTCGTAGTTACGCTGAATATGATAAAGCATGAAATCCGGAAGCTTTTTCTCGGTAGGAGAACGCTTATGAAAAACCCGGGCATCCGGCAGGTAAAGAGTACGGTAGCCGGCCCCCACTGCTCGAACGGCCCAGTCGGTGTCTTCATTATTGACGAAGAAACTTTCATCGTACAAACCGACAGTTTCATATACTCTGCGACGCATCATCAGTGCCCCGCCGGTGGCGCAGAAAATCTCGTATGGCTTTTCGTTTGGGTCAACAGCTTTCCCGACATCAATCATTTTTCCACGCAAAGACTTCAGATAGGCCATGCCTTTGCAATCGACCTTGCGCCGATTGAAGAAATTAATCATCTGCGGAGAAAAAATATCATAATCCGAATAACGTTCAGCCGCATCAGCCAGAACCGCCAGCATGAGAGGATCAAATTCGGTATCGGTGTTTACGATATACAGCAGTTCACCACTGGAATGTTCGGCGGCGACATTGTTGGCATGACAGAAGCCGGTGTTCTCAGGCAGTCGAACCAGCTTCACCCATGGGAAATCCTGCTCAACCATATCGGCTGAGCCGTCAACGGAACCGTTGTCCACCAGAATTGCCTCAAAATCGCGGAAGCTCTGCTTCTCCAGCGAACGCAGGCAATGCGCAACATCGTCCTTCAGATTCCAGTTAATCAGCAGCAGAGAAATCATGTTCCAGAACCTCTTTCATCCGGGTATCAGGCGCAACTGCGGAATAATAATAAATATGTCTGCAATCTTGACCTGATTGAGACATGACAATAGAATCAGAAATCAAGTGGTTTAAGTTTATCAGTTGGAAGCATCAGGATGCAAAGAGTTATCAAAATCGTTTTTCTATTGCTGCTGTCCGCATTGCTGTATTCATGCGAGAAAGACAGAGAACCGCTCGAAAGCGGTCAAGATTCCACTCTGCCTGCTCCGACTTCCGAACAAGAAAAATGTCCGACAGGACGCTGTCCCTCTGCTCAGAACAATCAGGTGACAGAACTCGAAAAAATCACCGTTGCCGGTCCGAGTAATCCATTAGGCAAAATATACGACATTGAGAAACTGGGCCCTTCAGACAAAGGCAAAGAAGCCCCCGAATCAGAATTGCAGGCTGCATATGCAAAACTGGACGAAGGCCCTATTCCCAAACTGGCCGACAGTATAGACCTTACAAGCGTTCCAGGAAGAGCAAGTGGAATAGCTCTGGGAGACGAAAGCGCCAAGGCTTCTGAAAAAGTTCTGGCGATGCATAAAGACCAGCGCTGGTATCTGGCCGAAATTATAAAACCCGGCGATATAGAACTGAAAATCAGATTTTTCGACGGCGAAGAGATAAAAGCCGATCGACGTTATGTGCGCCCACTTCTGAAAGCAACCGAAGAACTTGTCGTCGTTGGTGATGATTATCTTATCAATCGCAACAACGACGGAATTTTTCACCTGGCGACAGTAACCGAACACAAAGGACAACGTCTGGAAGTGGTTTATCAGGAAGACCTCGAACACAGCACGGTTCATATCAAAAACGCAGTCTTTTTTTCTCCCTGGCCGCGCTCCGCCCCGCGTGCGCAGTTCGGCGGACAACCGGTGCTTGCAGTATGGAATGACGGACGATATTACAGCGGAGTGACGCTTGGAATTGAAAACGAGATGGCACTTATCAGATTTAACGACGGAAGCGAAGAAAAACTGTCAGTCGATCGAACCAGAGTTCTGATAGTCCCCAACTCCACCTTGCTGGCGCCGGGCAGAATTACCATGGCAAACCGCAACGGTCGCGGGGCATATGCCGCAGCATGGATAATTGAAGCTCAAGGCCAAATGGTCAGCTTGAAATATCTGGATGATGGAAGCACGGAAACCCTGGCTGTCTCCAGCCTGGCGCAGTATTAGACCAGAAACAGATCGAAGTCTTTATTCGGCCTCCCAGGTTTGCAGCCCCTTGTAGTCGAAGTGAAAATCCACCGGCATGATATTGATGGCCTTCATTGCTTCAATCAATTCGCGGCGACGGTCAAAATCGGCGTAAAGCAGCAGATAACCACCGGCTCCCGCGCCAAGAATTTTTCCGCCTATGGCGCCGTGTTCCCGTGCCGTTTCGTAAACAGACAGAATCTGCTTCGGGTAAGCGTGCGGGTTCATGCGGCGCTTGCTTTCGCCGGATTCGTGCAGAAAGCCGCCGAACTTGCGCAATTCTCCCCGCAGAATAGCATCTTTCATGTTGTATGCCAGGCGCTTCAGATCGTCCATGGCGCTTACGGTGTCGTCTCTTTTCTCCTGATAACGCCTAACCTGTTTTTCGATCAATCCGCCGGAAAGCCTGGTTTTTCCGGTATAGCACAGCAGCAGGTTATACTCCAGATCGTTGAGAACCGGACGTGGCACACGCAGAGGATTGACTATGGTGGCATCTTCACGAAATTCAATAAGGTTCATTCCGCCGAAGGTGCAGGCGTACTGATCCTGCTTGCCGCCTGGAATCCGCAAATCGTGGCGCTCTACCTGATAGGCAAGTTCGGAGATTTCATAATCGGTCATGGGCGTTCTGGTGTAAGCCGAAAGAAGGCCAATGACGAGAGTGGCGATTGCCGAAGACGATCCAAGGCCGGAGCCCGGAGGAGCGTCGGAATGCAGAAATATTTCCACACCGTGATTTATTCTGAAATGTTTCAGAACAGCTTTTACCAGCGACAATTCGCCTTCGACACGTATGTTTTCCGACACGTCGTATTTAACCAGAATATCGAAATCCAGCGAATGAATCGTTACATTGTGGTCGTTGGATTTTCGGATTGTTCCGTATGCGTATTTGTCTATGGTACACGAAAGAACAACACCGCCGCGCTCAATGTAATACGGAGCGACATCCGTGCCGCCGCCACCGAAGCTTATTCTGAGCGGAACTTTGCCTCTTATTGTCCTGCGTTTCATGGCAATCAAATTCCCGAAAGATATTCACATGCTTTGGATATTCTCTTTTTTGTGTCCTCAAAGGCAAATTTTTTATCTAAACCGCGATATTTTCTGTATATTGCGGTATCCTGCCAAAAATAAACGACACATAAAATCTGCAGGCGACATCCAGGCGAACCGTTCAATGAACGCAACATAATAGTGGACCAGGTCAGGCGTTCTGCTCTGTGGATACCTATCACATCGTTCATACAGCCGCATCCGAGAAATACTGTGATCTTCCCCCGAAAGAGTGGACACAGGGGAGTTGGTTAAGTTAGGATATCAACTCAAGATAATGGAGGAAGAAATGATGACGCCGCAAGCCAGGCGCTACGATCGGGAGTTCAAGTTGCAGAC
>JAKQSH010000142.1 GCA_029570245.1 Deltaproteobacteria bacterium
GCTGTTGCGGCTTCTGTGCGGGCTTCTTGCCCCGGCTGAAGGTGAAGTTCTTGTTGACGGGCGCAACATGGCTGCCATGAGTACAAAAGAGCGCGCTTTATGCATCGCCGCTGTCTTCCCCGGAATATACCGTCAGGCCGGTTGCAGCGTTCGGGAGCTTGTGCTCATGGGACGGGCGGCACACATGCCTTTCTGGGGCGCCGCCTCGAAAACCGATGAAAAGCAGGTTGATTTTGCACTTGAGGCCACCGGCATGCAAGCTTTGCAGCGGCGGCTGATTTCGGAACTTTCGAGTGGAGAAATGCAGCGGGCGCAGATTGCAATGGCGCTGGCGCAGGATGCTCCGATTATTATGCTTGATGAACCGACGGCTTTTCTGGATTTGCGGCATCAGCTGGAAACTCTGACTCTGTTGCGCGAGCTGAACTGTGAACACGGACGCTCTATTCTGTGCGTGTCACACGATCTCAATCTGCTTTCCAGGTTCTTTAAGATGCTTTTTGTACTGGAATCCGGTAAAATATATACACAGGGTAATGTATCGGAAGTTCTTACATCCAGAACCCTGCTGGATGTATTCGGCGTTGAAGCCGGCATCGAAAGAGATTCCGCCGGCTGCGTCAGGATAGATATGACGATAAAATGAAAAGTGCGGTTTCAATAAAAATTGCCTATTTTGTGTTGCATGTCCTGTTGTTGATCGTACTGCCGTACGCTTCCGGCTGTGGCGAAAATTCGTCTGATAACACAGACGGCGATTATGACGGCGGTGAAGCCGAACTGGCGGATTATCCGGCGGATGACCGTTGCGCCGATGTCGGCGACGAAGCCTGTCCGGCGGCAAACGACTGCATGATTTTTTCTGCGGTACAAACGGCTTTTCCCGAATGCGCAATATATTGCAGGGCCGAAATTATCAACGAAGGTCTCAGCTGCCTGGTCCTTGATGAATACGGCGTGTGTTCCAACGGTCGTTGTGTGGTCCCCGGTCAGACGGCGGATGGCGATTCCGACAGCGCTGCCTGTCGCCCGGAATATGCCGAAGTGCCGGAATGCCCGCAGGACAGCGACTGCGCGACATATGAACACATGTGGCGTCCTTCTCCTGATTGTCGCTGGTTGTGTGTGGCTTTGCCTCGCAACAACGGAGATGATTGTCTTACAGGAGGGCTGTCGGGCACTTGTCAGGATGCCCAGTGTGTGCCGACGAGTGATGGCGATGCAGAAAGCTTGCCTGAAGGCGATATTGATGGTATTGAAAATGAAAGAGAAACAGATGCTCCCGACGGGGACTGGGAAGATTTAGAAGTCGAACCGGAACAGGATGATATTGAAGACGATTCTGACGCAGGTGAGATCGACGCTGAAATATCTGATTGGTGGGTTGACTGAGATGAACCCGGAAACGGCGGTGGTGGAAATGGCGGAGAAGCGGAAACGGCTTTTAATTGAGGAGCAGAATTTATGCGTTTCAGACTCGCAATAGTTGATGAAGAAAATGCGGTTCTATGCAAGCTGGAGAATCATTTCAAGCTGCGTAATTATCAGGTCAACATCTACGACGATCCGGTAAAATTCATTACCGATCTCAAGCGGCTGCACCACAAAATTGTGTTGTTGAGCTCTGAACTTCAAAAAATGCCCAGCCTCAATCTGCTGGGCCGGATAAAAAAGATAAATCCGCTTATTCAGGTTATTATGACCGCCAGAGAAAGCGGAAGCGATGAAGTTAAGCAGGCGCTTGCCAACGGCGCGGTCAGTGTGCTGGAGAAACCCTTCGACTCTCTTCAGGCTGTTGAAAAAGAAGTCGAGAAGTCGGTTTTGTGGCTGGAAAACAAGATTCAGGGCGGCAAGTAGGGTCTTTTCTGAAAGAAAGCGAAAAACTGAAATGTCCGGGGGAACGGCGGACAAAGGTTATATCCATCTGTACACCGGCAACGGCAAGGGCAAAACTACCGCTGCGCTGGGACTGGCTCTGCGTGCCGCCGGATGGGGACATGCAACTTTTGTAGGGCAGTTTATGAAAGGTGTGGAGTACGGCGAATACCGCAAGTCTCTGGATTTATCAGACTGGCTTACAATCGAACGTTTCGGTGAGGACAACATGCAGCATCCCGCTCATGTTCGCCCGGAAGACCGGCGCCGTGCCCTGGATGGTCTGGAACGCACTCGCAGAGCCATGCTTTCCGGGCGATATAGAGTGGTCGTTTTCGATGAAATATGTGTTACCTGCGCTTATGGTCTGCTGCCGGTAAAAGCCGTTCTGGATGTCCTGGCCCAGAAACCGGAACATGTGGAAGTCGTTCTTACCGGCAGAGACGCACCACAGGAATTTTACGCCGTTGCCGACCTGATAACGGAAATGAAGGAGATAAAGCACTACTATTCCGATAAAGGCATTCTCTCGCGAATAGGGATAGATCGCTAGGCGGTTCTGCATGGATATCGGGCAACTCGGAAAATTCCGTCTGCTTCACAAAATCGCCACCGGCGGCATGGGTGAGCTGTTTCTTGCCCGTCATGTGGACTGGCCGGAAAGCGCCGAGCCGGTGGTTCTGAAGCGCATTCTGCCGCATCTCAGCCGTGACGAAAAATTCATCGGCATGTTCATGCAGGAGGCCCGCCTCGCCGCTGATTTCAATCATAAAAATCTGGTCAAGGTGCTCGATTTCGGCAA
>JAKQSH010000144.1 GCA_029570245.1 Deltaproteobacteria bacterium
CTGTCGCCCATCCGCCATTTTCACCATCGAAGGTGCTGCTGGGCCCGCCAAAACCGCCGCTCGGCCCGTTGCCGGCTGCGCCATTCAAACCTGCGCCCCAGCCGCCTCTGCCGCCGCTGTATCCGTTGTGATTCTCGGTACTGTAACCATCGGCTCCGCAATCGGGACCTTCGGCTCCGCTTCCACCCTGACCATACGATTCGCTCTCAAGCACATCGTTCGCGCCGTTTCCACCGGTACCGCCGCTTACAGTGGCGCTTACTCCCACCGTACCGCTGCCGCCGTTGCTACCCTTATATCCGTTGCCGGAAACGATATAGCAATCTCTCATGGTAAAAGCGGAAGTTACGGCGTTCATCCTCACGCCATAGCTGGAAGCTCCAGTTGCAGTGGCATTTGAAGCAATAACCGTTATGCGCTGAAATTCAGTGACGGCGCTGATATTTTCGATTTTAAGGCCGGTGCTGACTACATACACTATCGTGTCTTCTCCAGCTGCCCGGTTCCACTTCTGCAAAGCCGGGTTGCTCGCCTCATCATCGTAGCCGCCATAAACCGAAACACCGGAAGACAACACCAGAGGCTCAGTAAAGCTGCCGTCTGCAACTACGACATAGCGATATGGCGTGTAGGTTTTTGCCCTTGCTATGCCTTCACTTATGTTAGGCAGCGGACTGTTGATCGTGCCCGGCGCACCGGTGTAACCTTTGTCCGAAACAAAAACCGCTTTTTCTATTTCACCGTCAAAACCGTCGCAATCCGAGTCGATGTTGTCCGAATCCGGCATGTCCAGCGCACTGACATAATGACAGTTGTACTCACAGCCGTCGCTGTCGTCGCCGTTCAGGTTCCACCAGTCATCCTGGCATTCCCACGAACATGTTCCACTGTTGCACAGCGGAGTCGCATGGGCCGGAGCGGTACATTCGACACATGATGTTCCGCAGTATGCAGCATCGTCCGCCGCCGCGCAGATTGAAACGGCCGAGCTTCCGCTGCCGGACTGGCAGACATGATATCCGCTGTCGCAACTGGCGCTGCATGCCGTTCCGTTGCAGGTCGGGGTTCCGTGTTCGACGCTCGGACATGGTTCGCATCTTGAACCGCAATGATCCAGGCTGTCATTGCTTACACAGGCATCCCCGCACTTATGATATCCGGTGTTGCATGCAAACCCGCACAGGCCGGAAGAGCAGGTCGCCGTTCCGTTTTCGATTCCGGGACAGGGAGTACAGCTTGTGCCGCAACTCTGCGGGCTGCTGTTTGACAGACAGTTCCAGCGCGAATTGGCGCTTTCGTAGCAGGCATGATAATTGGCGTTGCACAGTACGTTGCAGGAAGAGCCGTCGCAGGTGGGATAACCGTAGTCCGGGTCGTAACACGGCAGACAGGATGAACCGCAAGTGTTTGTGGATGTGCTGTCAACACACAAACCGCCGCAGTTGTGGAACCCGCTCCGGCAATCGAAACCGCACTGATATGACGTGCCCACAAGTTCGCAGGTGGCGTCCGCATTTGCCGGAGCCGAACATGGAACGCAGCTTGAACCGCAATTGTTAACGCTAGAATTGGAAACGCACAGCGGGCCGCAGCGGTGATAGTTTTCGTTACATTGAATACTGCAGGAATAAGTCAAGCCATCCGACACGCACACACCCGCGCCGTTATCAGGTGAACTGCATTTGGAACATCCGCTTCCGCAGCAATCCGGCGTGTTGTTGAAGATACAGGTTCCGTCCTGTTCGTGATAACCGGCGTTGCACTGAATATGGCAATAATAGTTGCCGCCGGTCGAAACGCATTTGCCGACGCCGTTTTCCAGTTCGGGGAAATACGTAGTGCAGTTGTAATGCGACGGTCCGCAGTTGAGATCGTTTCCAGGAATTGCACAAACACTGCCGGACGGAACATAGGGGTCTTCGCAATCGAAAGAGCAATAATATCCGCCCGTACCCTCAATGCAGGTCGGAATACCGTTCGTCGGTGCGGAACAGGGAGAGCACATGATACCGCAGTGTTCCGGGTCATCGCTGGCCACGCATTTTTTCTGTCCGTCTACAGTGCACTCATGGAATCCGTCCCTGCAGAAATATTTGCACTGAAAAGCCAGACATTCACCGTACATCGTTTCGGGGTCGGAAGGCGGACAGAGATCGTCGGAGTTGTTGAGCTGCCCGTCGCAGTCGTCGTCGATGGAGTTGCAGATATCGGCGTGATAAACATAAAGCGAGCCGCCGGGCCCGGTGGAGCAGACTATTTTTGAGGAGTCGGCGCTGTCGCATTCGTACACGCCGGGGACACAGGGTGAAGGCGGCGTGCATGATATGCCGACGGCGAAACCCTCGTCTGTGTCGCCGTTGCAGTTGTTGTCCAGTTTATCGCACTTTTCCTGCGATGAAGTCCAGGCGCAGTCGTATTCGCAATCCGTGGGATCATCGTCCAGATTCCAGGTGTTCTGGGCGCAGACAAAACCATTGCCGCGCACATAAACGCGAGTGTACGGATTCTGATAATCGTTGGAAACGATGGTGATGATTGCGCTGTATATTTCACTGGAAAGCGGCGAGAAACTCAGCACCAGCTCTTCCGGCGTTTCCTGATCGTCCGGTATCGTAAGCGGATAGATCATTTCACTGTATATGTCGATAACGCCTTCACGATCTTTCTTTTTCTGCTCAAGCGTTATGCTTTCTATAATCAGATCGCCGTAACCGATGTTGCTCAATTCGATGGTGGTTGCCTCGGAAACCAGAGTTTCGCCTATAACTACAGAACCGATATCGTGCGGTTCCTGGAACGAGCTGACGACATTGAGCCCAAGCTCAGGAGCGATCATTGTGCCGCTTACCACAACCGTTATGGTGCCGGAAGAGGCGTTTGAGTGAATATAAAACGAAGTGTTTTCGAGCGCCGCGTACTCGTCCGGCGCAAACGAAATTTCAATGTCCTGATGCCCCTGATGCACAACAGTGAACGGTCCCTGCGGCTCGATGCTTATGTATTCGTTTTCACCGGAAGGAAATTCGAAAGCCTGAACTTCCAGCGGCAGATAACCGTTGTTTGTAAGACGCAGAATTTTGCGCGACACCGTACCAGAAACCACCTGACCGAAAATAACGCTTCCGTTGAACGGCACGCCGTCCAGCGTAGCGACTATGTTTGCGGTGGCGCCGGCGCCTTCGACTGAAAGAGTCGGATCATCCGTAAGAGAATCCACCTCGAAGGTGAAAGTCTGATCGTAACTGCTCTGCTGAGTGGGCCTGAAGGAAACCCTGAACGTCCGGCTTTCTCCGGCGTTCAGAGTAAACGGAGCACTCAGGCCGACAATCGCAAAAATGGAAGTGGGATTGTCAAGAGAGATCGAACTGACGGTCACAGGACTCAAGCCGTCGTTCCTGATCTGGATATCTTCGGATTGCACGGTAAAGCCGGGAGACTGATATCCGAAATCGTACACAGACGGATCAAGCACAAGATCACTGAGTGTGCCGCTGCCGAGCAGTTGAACCACCAGTTCCGACTCGCTGGAATCCTGAGAGCTGATGACAAGTTCTCCCGCATCCTCGGAAACATCTGTCGGCTCGTAGCGAAGCTGAATAAGAGCCTGCTCGTTGACGGCCAGAGTCGCGCCGTCTTCAGGGGCGGAATAAATTCTGAATTCATCGGATGTTTCATTTCCAAGAACAATCGAATCCAGAGTCAGCGGAGCGGTTCCTATATTGGTAATAAGCACGCTCTGCGCACCCTGACTGCCGACTTTTACTGTTCCGAAATCCACTGTATCCTTGTTGGAAGTGAGACTGCCTATGCCGACAGTAGCAGTGACGACCACTTTCAGAGGGCTGACAGTGTTGCGGGCGTTATGGTCAATCCATATTTCGGCTTCATTGACTCCGGCCTCTGCGGGAACGAAGTTCACCGGAACTTCAAGTTCGGAGAAAACTGGTATCGTTCCGTCTTCGAAGCTGTCCCAGTCCACCGAGAATGCGCCCTCTGGCGGATTGACGCTGATGGAATTTATCACCAGTGAGGCGGTGGTGTTCGGGTCGGACGGCTGATTGGCGATGGTAAGGTTCAGGGTTCTCGGCAGACTGTCCGAGACGACTCCGAAATCAAGCGGGTTGGGCGATACGGTGATAAAAGGGGTGCCTTCTTCTGTAGCATCAACAGTAACGCGCAGTACCGGCTGATCGGGATCGTTGGAATGAATGGAAACAATCGCGTTCTCAGGGCCCATCACTGAATCATGGTACATGATCAGAAATTGAATGCTGGCCCCCGGACCGAGTTGCAGGGTGAATTCCGGCAGAGAGGCCAACGAAAATCCGTCCCCGCTCTGGCTCAGAGCAATTTCAGTGACATTCAGAGTTCCAACCCCAACATTCTGAATGGTAACCGGCCACTGGTAATCAGAGCCAAGGACGGTTCCTTCGGAAATCTCCTGAGGAGTCACATAAATGTCGGGATCATCTCCGTCTTCTGTCTGTTCCGAATCGTCGCCATCGGCAGATTCCGACAGCTCCGATTCGGATGATTCGGCGTCGATGTCTCCACCCTCGCCGGACTGCGATGCGTCTTTGCAGACACCGGCGACGGTGTCGCAGTAATAATCCGCCCCCAGATCGGCACAGTCCGCATCACTGCTGCATTCAACCGTTTCTTCACCGGAGTTGCCCGAATTGCAGGAAGCAACCAGAAAAGTCAGACACAGGAGGGCGCAAATACCCACGACAGCGGTAAGCCTGTTCATCATAGACCTTCCATTGTTTTTTTCAACAAACCTGATTCCGCCGTATTCAGAACAGCCAGCGGAAGACGAGCCAGCCGCATTTACAGCTTACGGGAAAGGTGCGCTCCAGCCCTCGGAACCCTTGGAAATGGTCCACTCTTCGGAATCAAACAATCCGTCCAGCGTGGTCTGACGAGAATAAGTCGGAGTCACATCTTCACCGATATAGATTCTTACGTTAACTTCAGATTCCTGTGGGTTCAGGCACCAGCCGCCGAGTTCCAGGCCGCCGCAGTTGTCGAGAAGTGTCACTTTGATTTTGTATGTGCCCTCTGGAGCCTGGCTGTGCATTATGGTTTCCTTGTTGCCGTCATGCTGGAAACTCATTGTGCTCTTCGTAACAATCGGTTTGCCGTAATCGCCCAGATTGCAGATGTGCATGGGGCTCATTGTGGCGTCCGAACAGATGAGAGTGTTGGGAGCTATCCATTCAAGCTGAACGCTCATGTCGCTCTGGCCGGAGAAATCCATGTCGATCATTATGCGTTCTGCATCCACTCCGCCGCCGACATTGACCGTAACCTGTTTAGGTTCGGAAGCGGCGTCTTCGCTGTCCCATACGGTAAGATTAAGCAGATATGTCCCTGCAACATCCGGCAGTATGCTTATGTCGGCATAATCGTCGTCTGGAGAAACTTTGCTCAAGGATGATGTTTCCGGCGGCAGAAGCTCCCATTTGTAGCGCGAAACGCCGCCGTCTTCCTCGTCGGAAGAAAAACGTCCGTAAAGATAAAGACGACTGCCGATGGCTGCATCTTCGATAGGAAGATCAACCGACTCAAGAGAAATAGCGGAGCGTGAAACATTGGCTACGGGTTTTGCGTTGGGAACGCGCCCGTATCCGCGCATATCGGTTGTAATCACGTCTTCAGGGCAGGTGTCTCCGGGCGCACACTGGCGCTGTGCGGTCAGAACGAAATCGCATTTTTCGTCAAGACCTTCGTAGTCCGGCGTGTACGTGACGCCTATGTCCTGAATCATTTCATCTGCGGCCATCTGCAAGGGCAGCTGAACCGTATCGGGCATTACCACGGCAAACTCTATGCAGTCCATGCCGCTGACTCTGACATCGGTTATTTCTATCGGACCGCCTGTCTGATTCTGAATGGTCAGTTCTTTAAGCGCGGTGGTATTGATATCCACTTCTTTGAAATCAATGGTTTTCGGGGAGACATAAATGGTGTTCGGATCGGAGCTTCCCACAAGCGGAATATTTACGGAATCGCCTTCGATATTGTCGGCGTCGTTGTACAGATCAAGCGAACCTTCGTGCAGATCGGGATAATTCGTCATTTCATCGGGATCGTAGCTCACGAAGAACTTGCTGCAGTTGGCCGGAGCAGATTCTTCTTCGCCCGTCGGCTCTTCTCCGGGCGGAATGAAATGCGGGCTGTTGTAGCTGGGTTCGGTGCCTGTAAAGCGATATGAAAACTGATCGGCATCGCTGCCTGTGATTCTGACGCCGCTGAATGTGATAACCTTGTTTCCGGTACCGATGTTGCAGAACAGAACCGGCTGTTCCATTGCCGGATCATCCATACCGACATTTCCGAAGGTGAGATTGGCCGGATAAACCACTAGGCTGGAATCGCCGCTGTATTCAGAAGAGATATTTACCTTGCCCTGACAGAGAGTTTCATCTTCTCTGTAGGCGTTGCTGACGATATTTATCGTCGCTCTTTCGTCTCCCGGCTCTTCGGGATTATAGGTGACGTTGAAAGTCATGCTGGTTCCGGCCCTGAAGGTGTATGGGAAAGTCGGCAGGTCGCTGAGTTTAAGGCTTTCCTCTTCGGACGAAAACTGGATGGTATTGATGAGGATGTCTTCGGTTCCGATATTTTCGAGACTTACAGGAAGAGTTTTGCTGTCTCCCAACAGGACCATTCCGAATTCAAGCGTCGCCGGGCACGTCATTCTGCGTTCTTCCGGGTTGCCCATGTCAACTTCGATTTCAACTTCTTCTTCCCAGTCGCCATCGCTGTTGTAGTCGCCGCCGGCTTCGATGCAGAAGCCGACTACACTGCACATCATGCCGTAATCCGCGCAGTCATCATCGCTGTCGCATGGAATTCGAACAATGTCTTCGTCGCCGCCATTGCCGGAGTCGGCATTTCCGTCGCCACCGCAGCCTGCTGCAAAGACACTCATAACCAGAACCACGAAAAGGCTGCAAAGCACTTGCCCTTTAAGCGACACGTCAACCTCCTTCTGCCCTTTTGGAGAGCTTCCGCATTAATCGTCTTCCGTCAGCGTAACACAGAAAACGCAAGAATTCCACCTTATTAAGAACGACATTGGATTTTTGTATCATCATCAGCGGATAATTTCAAGAACAACCGGAGCCATTTCCACCGTTTCGCCCATGAGGTCTTTAACTCCCGGGAAAAACAGCACAATGCGGTCGTTGTGCTCGCTGTCCACCTCGAAAATTAAAATTCCACCTGTTCTGTGGCCGGGTTTCACCTGTTTTGCACCAAGCAACTTGCCGCGCAAAGGACCGGCGACTTCGGTTCCTGGCTTGAGTTCCGAATTCAGCACCTGCGTTGCCCGATTCACCCCGAAAGCCCTGTAGCTCGGACTGACAAGCTCCTCGGCGGAGTCCTGAGCCAGAAATTTCGAAGCGTCGAAAACGACTCCGTAACCGGCATTATTGACGAATTCCAGTTTTACCCAGATCGTCGAATTCGAGGCTTCACGCACATCCAGAACCCGGACAAAAGCCGAGTCATACGGTTCTTCTATGGAGCGGACAAGGTAATCCGGCCCGCTTCTGTGAAGAGAAGCACAGGAAAGCGCGGAGAGAATCAGCAGAATCATCCCCGCAAAATGTCCGGCCCGCATATTCATTTTTTTATGACTGTCCGCGCATCCAGTTGGGGCTGACGATTGGAACTCTGAAGTAGAAACGGGCGCCTTTGCCCAGCTTGCTTTCCACCCAGACTTTTCCGCTGTGCAACGAAACGAATTTCTTTACAATGGCAAGACCAAGACCCGCGCCGTCGAATTTGCGCGTGGTGGAAGAATCGACCTGATGAAATTCCTCGAATATTTTTTTCTGATCTTCGATGGAAATTCCGATTCCGGTATCCCAGACGCAGAATTGGGCCTGATCACCTATTTTATCGACCCTTATTCCGATTGCTCCGCCGTCGGGAGTGAATTTCATCGAATTGGAAAGCAGATTGAACATTATCTGCTTGATTTTGCGCTGATCGGCCACCATTGCGCCGATGTTTTCGTCTATTTCCACCGAAATGTTGATGGCGTGCTTTGCGGCTTTTTCTTTAATCATGTTCAGCGAAGTGTTGACTATATCGTGAATCTCGAACTCACTCAGATCGAGTTCCAGCTTTCCGGCCTCTACCTTGGAAAGATCGAGAATATCGTGGATGAGAGAAAGCAGATGAGTTCCAGATTCTAAAATATCGCGTACATACTCGCGTTGTTTTTCGTTCAGTTTGCCGAAGGGCTCGTCCAGCAGTATTTCGGAGAAACCGTTTATGGCGTTAAGAGGCGTGCGCAGTTCGTGGCTCATGTTTGCCAGAAAATCCGACTTGTGACGATTGGCCTCAAGCGCACGGCGCGTCTGGTATTCGAGTTTTTCCTGAGTCTCGGTGAGGTTGCGATTGGCCAGCGCCATTTCGTGAGCAAGCTTTTTCAGCTCTGTAATGTCCTGAAGAAAAATGGTGGCCTCGGAAGCTCCCTGATACGAACTCACGGACCCCAGCAGAATGTTTTCGCCTATGCGGAATTCCCGGTTGCGCAGAGCCACATCTTCTCCGACCGAACGGCAGATGAGCGTTGACGACTTGCCGCCGTCGTCGAAAAGCTGCGAGACATTGGAAGCGTGAGCCAGTCCGTTCAGTTCGAGAAACTCCGCCGCTGCGGAGTTGCGATATGTAAGTTCGCCCTTGCGGTTGCAGACCAGAATAGGATTGGGGTTTTCCTTTGGAAATTTCGAAAGCCTTACGATTTCGGCTTCGTTTCTGTAAGCCGCCTCCAGAAGTTTCACGCGCTCGAAACCCATGCCGATCATGGAACCGATATCCATAAGGAAATCTTCCGAAAGCGGCGGCATAACACGTTCGCGGCTGGAAAGCATGATTACGCCGCACATGTCCAGCGACCCGGACAGAGGAAAGAACACCTGATGATACTGCTTGACTCCATCGGCGTCTCTCAGAGAAAATGTCCCGGACAGCGGACGTTTTTCTTCGATGCAGCGCATGTAAAGAGAACCCGGTGCAGTAAGATCGTTGTATGTCGGAAGAACATCTCTGGCAGGCCCGACATGGGCCAGAAGGTCGAACTCGGAATTCTGCCTTTTAAAATAGTGACAGGAAGCATTGGGGTACGGCAGCGCATTGCAGAGGATATCCAACAGACCACGCGCCGAGTCCGCAAGGTCACGTGCCACAAGAAGCTTTTTCTAGAGCAGTTCCTTAAGCCTCAGCTGTCCGGTTTCGTTCGTGACATCTATTCTCATGCGGGAACCCTACTTCTTGGACTGCCCCAGATAATTTTCGACTTCAGGAACAAACTTCCGGGTATCGACCGGTTTGGCGATATATCCGTCAAAACCGATGTTTAAAAATCTTTCACGGTCGCCTTTCATGGCGAACCCGGTAAATGCAATGACTGGAATGCGTCTGGTTTCGGGCTTGTGGTGCAGAATATTCAGCGCGTCTTCACCGCTTATTTTCGGGAGGTTTACATCCATCAGGATGAGATTCGGCTTGTGAATTCTGGCCAGCCCCACGCCTTCTATGCCGTCGATGGCTTCAAGTACATTAAAGCCGCGTAGTTCCAGGAGGTCTCTGCACAATCGGAGGTCTCTCTGATTGCTCTCGATAACCAGAATGGTTTTCTCGAAATTCTCCAGCATAACCCGCTCCCTTTTCCTACCCACCAGGGATGCACGCATAATATTCTTAACGTAATATCAAAAAATACATCCAGGCGAATGAACAACCTGACGCGTTCTGTCATTATAGCGTTTTCAGCGGAGAATTTCTATATTGATTAAAGAAAAAATTCAGTCGCAGAGTTCCTGCGATAACTCGGAGATACAGCTTCCACAGGTAAGAATTACTGAACCGGAGCCCTCATCGAAAGTGACTCTGCAATCTTCATCACCCGGCTGCAATTCCAGATTTTCAGGAACCGGACAGGAGTCGAATGTTTCAGAAAACAGTTCGGAGTCTTCCGAATCCGCAAGCAGAAGCGTAAATGCGCATTCTTCAGTGTCGCGCAGCAGAGAAATTCTGCTTACATCCGCGCAGTTAGACTCCGTTCCGGCACACCAGTCGCCCAGCCATGAACAGCGGCAGGCAGCGTCTTCTTCTGAGATTCGATACAGAGCGGCAATGCTGAAGTGTTCGATCTCAAATACGAAAGTATGCGTGGCGGTCTGAGAAGTTCCGGCAAGTTCCTGCCAGTCGGGCATGAAACGCGGAGATGTAAAGGCCGACACCTGCGTCAGCTGAGCTTCTTCCGTCATCTGACCGGCACGATAAGGCATTTCAACCGTTACCGGCCTGTTGAACGTCAAGCCTTCCGGGCGCATCCACAACACGCTGGAAATTCTTTCGAGGTCGCCGTTCTGTGGCACTTCGCCTTCAGGAACTTCGCTGAGGATTATGGGCACTTCGTAGGTAAGAGCATCCGGCGGAAACACCAGTCTGGTACCCTTCGGACCAAGGACTTCGCCGCCGTATGGCCCTATGATCATCCGCACTTCGTCGGCTGTAACTTTGTCGCCGGTGCATGACGAAATAACAAATCCGCCTGCCAAAAGCAGAAAAAAGGAAATTCTGAAGATAAATCCGCGCATCTTGACCCGATTCATTTGACCAGCCGTTTTATTTTCCACACGCTCAGCATGGCTTCCAGGAAAATCGCAGTGGACATTTTGGATGTGCCCTTCTGTCGGTCGGGGAAAATAATAGGAACTTCGAAGGCTTTGAAGCCTTTCTTAAGTGATCTGTATTTAATTTCGATCTGAAAACCGAACCCTATATTTACGATATCGTCCAGACCGACGGTTTCAAGCAGCCTGCGGCTGTACATGTTGAATCCGCCCGTAAGGTCTTTTATGCCGACGCCCAGAATACTGCGGGCGTACAGACTGCCGCCCCATGAAATCAAGCGACGATGCGGCCCCCAGTTGTCGGTTCCGCCGCCGGCCACGCGTCGTGATCCAATAACAAGATCGTATTCACCAGCTTTCTTAAGCATTTCGGGCAGGTAAATCGGCTTGTGCGAGAAATCCGCATCGCAGGTTACAACGCGCTCGTAACCGTTTTCGAGCGCCCACTTGAAAGCCTGAATATATGCCCTGCCCATGCCCTGCTTGGCGGTGCGGTGCATCACCTTTATGCGGCTGTCGGCTGCGGCCAGGCGGTCGGCTATTTCTCCGGTTCCGTCCGGCGAATTGTCGTCAACGATTATGACATGAGCTTCCGGTACAGCATCCAGCACGGCGCGGCTGATGGCTTCGATGTTTTCTTTTTCGTTGTATGTCGGAATGCAGACCAGAAGGCCCGCACCGGCAGTGGAAACATTCTGTTTTTCAGCGGTCATTTATTTCTGCCTCCAGGTCCAGTAGAAATTAAGCAGAAAGTTCCAGAAGGTCGCTACTCCGATGCCGGCAAGCTGCGAAAAATACTTGAACCCGCCTACATCCGGCGGTTCAAGCACCGGCTTCAGCAACCACGAAGAAGTCCCGTCGAAGTAGTTTTCGAACTGGGCGTGACCGGATAATATCAGAAACCATATTGTATTGAAAACAACAAACACCATCCATTGGATAAGCCCACCGCCCAGCGAAACCAGGTTGAACTTCACCAGTCGCAGAAAAAGATTGCGGGCGGCGTTGAGGCGTTTGTCGCTGAACGTCCACAGTTCGTTTACCGCGAAGTTAGAAAGTGTAGAGACGAAAATCGCCAGTGCCGATGAGACATTTGTATGAATTTCAAGCAGATCGGCGAAAATAAAAAGAAAAAGCAGATTCACCACCACGCCGGAACTGCCTACAGCACAGAACTTTATAAAGCGCAGCGTAAAAATGGGGGCAAGAATCCCGCCTTTCATTTTTTCGACAAAACCCAAAACAGAACCTCCTGAATTTATCAGGCGATAAAGATACTGTCAGGCGTCGGGAATTGTCAAACTTTAGCGGGAATATTTGTGTTTCGATCCACACAGAAGCCTTCGCTCCAGAACAGAGCCGGCTTTAATGATGAAATTGCACAGATAATTTCTTTAATATAGAATAGTAAAAAAGCAGATTTTCATCAGGAAAGAAAAATTCATGTCCGCAGATGTCCCGGAAATAATGGACGTAACTCCTGACAATATTGATAAAACAGGTTTCTTCTGCTACATGAGCAAGAAAAAAGCCGAAGGATATCAACGCAAACTTCAATGGCTTAAAAACCGTCTGGCGGAAGGCATGCGGATAAAGCTCCTCAAACTGCCTGAGCGCGGTTTTATTGAATACATGCCCGCCGAATACGCATGGCGCCCTGTAAAAGCCGACGGATATTTCCTGATTCACTGCCTGTGGGTTGTCGGAAAAAGCAAAGGCAAGGGTTTCGGGGAAATACTGCTTGATGCCTGCCTTGAAGATGCGGAAGGTTCCGGCGCAAAAGGGGTGGCGATGGTGACCAGCGGGAAAGTATGGATGGCCGACAAACGCATTTTCGAGAAACACGGCTTTGAATGTACCGATACCGCGCCGCCTGAGTTTTCACTGATGGTTAAAAAATTCGGCAGGCATCCGTCGCCGTCTTTCGCCGGAAAATGGGAAGAAAAAGCCATGGCTTTCGGTGCGGGTCTGACGGTTGTGAGAACCGATCAGTGCCCGTATATTGTCGATGCGACAAACACCGCGACAGCCGCCGCCGGGAAGTCCGGGATAAAAAGCAGAGTGGTGGAATTGAACAGCCATGAAGACATTATGAAATTCTCACCGTCAGCCTACGGAACATTCGGACTTGTTCTCGACGGAAAACTGCTGAGCTACCATTATCTGCTGGAAAAAGACCTTCTGCCGCTGCTGGAAGAAAACAGGAAAAAATAAAGAGGCGCATGGAATCAGCGGCGTTTTTCAGTTCATCTGTTTCGCCAGCTGTTTCTGATAGTCGATGTAGCGACCGACACCGGACGCGATGGCTTCGGCCAACCGCTTCTGGTAGGTGGGATTCTTCAGGCGTGCTTCTTCACGCGGGTTGGAAATAAATGAAGTTTCTACCAGAATCGAAGGCATGCGCGTGTTGAGCAGCACATAAAACACCGCACGGCCGACGCCGCGATCGGCGATGAGACTGTACTGTTTCTGCAGATTGCCCACCATGGCCTGCTGAACATATGTCGCCAGTTTGATTGAATCGGCGACGTTCACGTTCATAGACAGATCGGCCAGTATGAATTCGAGATCGGAAGCGCGATGTCCCAGCGAATTGTTTTCGCGTTCGGCCAGCCTGCGCGAATAGGAGTCTTTACTGTTGTTGAGATAGTAGGTTTCGATGCCGTAAATGTCGCGCCGCCCGCCGCCGATGGCGTTGGCGTGAATCGAAAGGAAAAGGTCCGAGCCGGCTTTGTTCGCAATTTCGGCACGTTCGTCAAGACCAACTTCCCTGTCGGTGGTACGCGTCATTACAACTTTAACGCCATAGCGCTTTTTCAGAATTTCTTCAAGATACTTGCAAATTTTAAGAACAACATCCTTTTCTTTTGTGCCGCCCGGCCCTACAGCGCCGTCGTCCTTTCCGCCGTGCCCCGGATCAATGGTAATGGTTTTAACGGCGTAGAAATCGTCGATTTTCTTTTCTGCAGGCGGAGATTTCTTTACATCCTGAGCGGCGGCGGGAGTTTTCTTTTCTTTCTGATCTTTTACTGTCCGCTTGTTTTCATCGCTCTTTCGTGGCTTTTCATCAGACGTTTCAGCTCTGGAAACGGCTTCCGCCTGCTGCGGCGCATCGCTTCCTGGTTTGCTGTGAATGACGATCACTGTCCGGGCCGGGTCGATATCGGTCTGCATGGAAAACTTGCCGGCCCAGTGCGAAAGCTCGAAAACAAGGCGCAACGTATCGGTCTGGAACATTCCCAGGCGGATCATTTTAACGCGCCCGTCGTCGGGGAAATATTCGGTCGGCTCGCCCTCGGTGATTTTTGTATTGGCGAAATCAAAATACAGGCGGCGCGGACGACCGGCCTCTTCGGGAATCTCGCCCTGGGTGAATGCCGGGAGATAATTGAAAAACAACCTAACTTCGGTACTGCTGTTCGAGCTTGAATATTCGATCTTTGTCAGCAGGCGACTGTCTTTGCGGGGAACAATCAGCTTGTCGCTGTCGCCTATAAGCGACTTGCCTTCCGACTGGGCCTTTACCCCGGCAGGAACTTCGTCCGCTACGGCGTCTTCCGGGCTGCCGCCTGCGTCTTCAAGCGCTTTTGCGGCTTTCGAACGCATATCGCCTTTCGGAAATTTCTTTATGCAGCGTGCGAAAAGACTGCGGGCCTGGCCGTAATCTCCGATTTTGAGATTGATCTGTCCGGCGTTGTACAGACCGTCGTCGGCAAGACTGGAAGAAGGACAGACGCCAGCCAGTTTTTCGTATGTGGATGCGGCTTTTCTGCGATCGTCGCGCAGACGGGAGACATCCGCCATTTTATCGGTGTATCCGGCTGCGTTGTAAAGCGCATCGCAACCGCGTTTCGTGCCGGGATATTTTTCGGCGATTTTCTCGAAACGCTCGATGACTTTCAGCCATGCGTCACGGTATTTGTGGCGCTTCGTATTTTTCTCGAAGGCGGCGGCGGATTCGACAGCCGAACGGTATTCGCTCTCAGCGTCCGCCCACGCAGGCGCACTCATCAGACAAGCCAGCGAAAAAACCGCCAGCATCGGCAGAATTGTTTTAATTATGCTGTTCATATGTAACGGTACTTCTCAATAATCAGCTTCTGTTTACCTATACTAAGTATATGATATCATAAAAGCTTGGAAATATCAACCCCGGACAGACGTTATGACCGCGTTTGATCTGACTCATCCACGGCAATTTTTAAGAAAGGGAGCATACACAGCAATCTCAATGGTGATGAAACCAAAGTAAGAGATGGACCATGAATGCTCCCTGCGCTATTTTCCGCCGTATTGAAGAGACAGTAAAACCATGCGTCGTTCGCGCCGGAAAACTCCGGCAGATATCGTTTCTGCGGGAATAATATCCGGGGTTCCGACCCGGATATTACGCCTTCACGGCAAGCAGCTTGCACCGCAGAACGACATACTCCGCCATGTTGAATTATTGATCGGATTTTTTCTCTGTCATTACAAGCGCTTCCGGCATGGTCATTATTATGCCGACCGAGATTCCGACAGAAAAATCTTCGCCGCTTTGAGGAATATCGAAGAAAAGCTGATTTATCATCTCTACCGATTCATGCAGCACCACGTTGTAACCCAGCGCAACACCGCCGATTCCCACGGTATCTTCCCCGTCTGCAGGATTGTTGGCAAAGCTCATGTCGTATTCGAGAAGCAACTGGTGATCGGGCGCCACCGTCCAGTAGGTACCCGCAGTCAGTCCGGTTGAAGGCGCAAAAGCGAAATCCGCCCGACTTTCGTCTGCGGCGGTAACGGGATCGTCTTCGGTCGATTCATCTCTGCCGGCCAGACCTTCTTCAGCACGGATATAAACACCCCATTTTTCCAGGTCAGGCAGCAAATCGAAATTCATTTCCAGCGAAGGCGTAAGACCGAATTCGTCGGCGGAATAAGCCGCATCTAAATGCAGGTCGAGGTCGAAATGGTCGCTGTCAACCGGAGTTCCGAAGAATCCCATCAGCACTCCGCCTCCTCCATCACCAAAATATTCGTTGGACTCTCCGAAAACAGAAACATGCCCTGAAAAGCGTTCCATGAAACCATAGCCCAGAACCGCAGTCGCAGAAATGGTCTTTTCGTATTTGTCCAGGCCGATACCAGAAAAGTCCAGGTAAAATTCATAGTCTGTAGCTCCGACATCATACGTCTCAGTCGTATCGACAGCATATGAATGAAACGGAAACACCATTGCGACCAGAACGAGACAACTGCCACAAAGAAATTTCAACATTCGTGTTTTCTTTCTGTGTTATGGGCGCTGGGCGCTGACCGGCCTCGGACCGCAGGATTTTACACTACATTTTTCTCTGAGAAAACGCAACGACAGCAAAAGAGAACCGTTTTCCGCCAAATCTGTAATGTTTATGTGGACTTTGCTTTTACAGCGCGGACAGCTCAATTCCAATACTCCGGCATCAAATCTGGCTAGTAAACGGTGACATTCGCATCGCAACTGACAGGATTCTGAATTGGAACAGCTTTTACGTGTTTTCATTACTCCGCCCTACGTGATAGACATGACTATCTACGTATGTTATAGCTATCTTTAAATTCTGCTTTTGTCAAGCTATTTTCTTGACTGATTTTTTGTGCTGCAATATATTGCCAATAACAACAATTGCTACTGGCAACAAGTCTTGGGTTATACAATGAGACTGATCGAACAGATAATAACTCTTAAACACTGCTGTCAGAACCGGGAAGAAGAACTGCGCGAAAATCTGGGGCTGACCGTTTCGGAGTACAACTGCCTGGCGTCCTTCCCTTCAGACAGAACAGTTTCCGGCAGCGAACTTGCCGGACACCTTCATATTTCTCCATCACGCATGAGCCGCGTTGCCGACGCACTTGTCCGCAGAGACCTCATTAACAGAACTCAGAGCGGCTCCGACAGACGCGTGCAGCACTACGAGCTTACGTCCTCCGGCCTGAGATTGAAGAACGACATACGTAAATCGCTCGAAGAATGTGAAGCCGGTCTTATTGCGCGTCTTTCTGAGAGTGATCTTGCCGATATCGAAAAAGGCATGAGTAAGCTGCTGGAAGCCATGACACTCCCAGACTGAAAATCATCCCTTTCTAAAGCTTTGGTGTGTTCGACATAAAGGAGAATAGGGATGAATGCAAATATGATGAATGCAAATATAAAAATATGCACAGACAGGTGCGGACATGAATCGTAAAACAGTTAGCACTTCGAACACGGAAACGAATTCTGCGGGAGGTCTGCGCAAAGCGGCAGGTAATATACAACTCTGGATGCTGGTGCTTCTGATTTTATTTGCGCTGCTGTATTTCTTTGTGCAGGATGAAGCGGAAGACGAGGCCGGTAAATCCGGCGCAGCCTCAGAAATGAAGCTTCCGGTACGAACCCATCTCGATCACTCGGCTTATTTCCAGAAACCATTCGAAACTCCTCAGGAAGTTACACAAGCCTGCCTGAAATGCCATCCGCAGGCGGCGTCTGAAGTGATGAAAACCGCACACTGGCAATGGCTGGGCGATGAAGTCGTCGTCCCTGGTCACGAAAAACCGCAGAAAATAGGCAAAAAAAATCTTATCAACAATTTCTGCATTTCAATTGTCGGAAACTGGCCTTCGTGCACCCAATGCCACGCCGGGTACGGCTGGGCAGATGACAGCTTCGATTTCAATAATCCCGGAAATATTGACTGTCTTGTATGTCACGAAAGAAACGGAACTTACGTGAAAGGAGCCGCAGGAATTCCGCCTGACGGAACCGACCTGCTGGCGGCGGCGCGTTCCGTTGGTTATCCGAAAAGAGAAAACTGCGCCGTGTGCCACAATTACGGCGGCGGCGGACAGGGCGTCAAGCACGGCGATCTGGACAGCAGCCTCGACAACCCGACGCGAGAAGACGATGTTCATATGGGTCAGCTCGGCTTTCTGTGCATCGACTGCCACAAAACCGACAAGCACGACATAAGCGGACGCGCCTATTCCGTCAGCGTCGAACATAAAAACGGAATTGCCTGCAAAGATTGTCACAGCGAGCCTGCACACCGGGATTCCCGCATAAACGCGCACCTGGATTCTGTGGCCTGTCAGACTTGCCATATTCCGACCTATGCGCGCAAGCTGCCGACAAAAACTTACTGGGACTGGAGCAAAGCCGGCGACCCGAACCGCACGGAAGACCCGCACCATTATCTTAAAATTAAAGGCGAATTCGTTTACGATCACGATGTCGTGCCGGAATACCGCTGGTTCAACCTCAATATGAACCGCTATCTGCTGGGAGACAAGATAGACCCACAGCAGGTGACTGACATAAATCTTCCCCTTGGAGACATCGACGACAAATCTGCAAAAATATGGCCCTTCAAAGTGCATCGCGCCAGACAGCATTACGATGTCGAACACAGGACTCTGCTGACTCCGCTCACCGGCGGAAAAGGGGGCTTCTGGCACGACTTCGACTGGAACAGAGCGCTTGAGTTGGGTGCGGAGGCCACCGGCACGCAATACAGCGGAAAATACGACTTCGCGGAAACCGCCATGTACTGGCCGCTGAATCACATGGTAACGCCGAAAGAAAACGCACTGCAATGCGCAGCCTGTCACTCAGATAATTCCAGAATGGACTGGAACGCACTTGGATACAGCGGAGACCCGCTCAAGACAGGAGGCCGTAAATGAAACGCCGAATTGTTTTCTTCGCTGCGCTTTCGCTGCTGTTGTTTCCTGCTGTTATGCAGGCCGCAGAAGTTAACAATATGCATCCGACATTTCAGGTGCTTGATGAAGATGGCGCACCCGTAATCAACAGCGGCAAGGCGACTTCATCGGACAGAACATGTGGCGCCTGCCATGACGCGGAATATATCAGACGTCATAATTCGCATTTCAACGATAGAGTCCGGGCCGGGTGCATAGAATGCCATTTCGAAGGCAGCCGCATTCCGACCGGCGAAAGAAGTATTGACGAAAACGGCCTGCTACGGCGCGAAGCCATGAAAATCTCTTCTCCGAAGAATGAAAACTGTGCATATTGTCATGGCCTGATTCACAGCGAAGCCGCGCCGTTGAGCCTGCCGGAAAACTACGAAAGCGAAGGCGGAAAATACGATCTTACAAGAAGAACCGGCGTAATGATTTCGTCGCAGAACGTTTCCGATTCGCTGCTTAACATTAAAAACAAAAGCACTCTTAATTATCCATGGGATGTTCATGCCGCAAGAATGGTTAAATGCACGGCCTGTCATTTTTCGCACAACAATCCGGCCAGAGTTGGCGGCAGACGCGGCGATATGGAATTTCTTCAGAGCGACCCTCGCCGCATAAGCACCGCCGAATATCTGAAACGGCCCGATCACAGGCTGGCCGCCGCCGTGTGCACGGATTGTCACGATCCGCTGGCGGTGCATAATTTTCTTCCTTACAAGAAAAGGCATTTCGAGGTTCTCAGCTGCGGAGCCTGCCATATTTCGGCACTGAAAGGCCCGGCGCTGAAATCCGTCAATGCCGCCGTCGTAACTGCCGACGGCCTGCCTCCGACCGAATATCGCGGCTTCGACGATCGCCCTGAAGGAACTTCGCTCAACACGACTTTTTCTTCTGGATATACGCCGTTCCTCTTAGACGAACCAGATAACGGAAAAGAACCCGGCAGAATTGCGCCTTACAACCTTCTAACCGAAACTTTCTGGATCGAAGGATCGAACGATGCGCGCGTTCCGCTGGAAACGGTAAGAAAAGCCTGTCTGGATGAAAACGGATATCGCGAAGAAATAATCAGAGGTTTCGACGCCGACGGGAACTCCAGGCTCGACGCGGCGGAACTGAGTCTTGACTCCGCAAAAAAAATCGACCTGATAAAGTCGGCTCTTGAAAAGCTGGGAGTACGGAACCCGCGCTTAAGAAGCGAAGTTACGCCACTTGAAATCCATCACGGCGTTATGCCCGGACAGCGGGCCAGAAAAGACTGCTCCAGATGTCATGCCGTAGAATCGACGCTCAACCGCGACATTGCGCTGGCTTCTTTCGTTCCTGCCGGTGATTTTTCCGACATAAAAACGAATGGAATGCCGGAAGGCGCAGGCGAAATTGTGCGTGAGGGCAACGGCGCTCTGGTTTTCAGAAAAAACAATGCATCTTCCAGATACTACGTATTCGGGCATACCAGAGCCGCCTGGTCTGACCTTATCGGACTGCTGGCGCTGGCGGGTGTTGCGGTCGGCGTCGCAATGCACGGTGGATATCGCATATACACCAGGAAAAGACGTTCCGCCGCACATGGTGAAGTCGAGCGCGTTTACATGTATTCGGCTTATGAGCGCATCTGGCACTGGGTCATGGCTTTCAGCGTGCTGCTGCTGATTCTTACCGGGTTGCAGATTCACTTTGCCGGAAACGGACAGTCAACGACGATGCGAATAGCTGTAAGCGTACACAACTTCTTCGCTGTGGTTCTTACTGTAAACGCCTTTCTGTCTTTCTTCTACCATCTGGCCAGCAACGCCATAAGGCAGTTCATTCCGTCGCCTAAAACGCTGAAAAGCGAGGTGACGGCTCAGACGCTTTATTATCTGAAGGGCATTTTTGCAGGACACCCGCATCCGGTACAGGAATCGCCTGAACGCAAACTGAATGTTCTGCAGCAGATAACCTATCTGCTGCTGCTTAACGTGCTGCTGCCGCTGCAGATTCTGACCGGCGTTATGATATGGGGTGTGTCGCACTGGCCGGAACTGGCCGGTTATTCGGGCGGACTTTTCATTATTGCGCCGCTGCACAATCTCGGTTCGTGGCTTTTCTTGTCATTCTTCGTGCTGCATTTTTACCTCACAACCACCGGCAGAACGCCGATGTCCAACATTCGCTCCATGATTGACGGATACAAAGAAATTGAAACTCCGGCTGCATCAGCTGCACAAACACAAGGAGGCCGCAATGGCTGAAAAGAAACCGCGTCCGTATATCAATCCTTATCTGGGCGGAGCGATACTGGGCATAGTGCTTTTTCTTTCGTTCTACATTACCGGAAACGGACTCGGCGCTTCGGGGGCGATTAACCATGTACAGGTGGCTTTGTTAAGCCTGATATCGCAGGAACATGTGGACAGCGTTGCGTACTTCGCTGAAATCGGAGGGGGCGGACACAACCCGTTGCAGCATCCTTCGGTTTTCATGCTGCTTGGAACTTTTGCAGGCGGCATGATCTCCGGCCTCATCAATCGCCGTTTCAAACCCGAAACCCGCAAGGGCGCGAACATTTCGGTACGATCGCGCTGGATGTACGCACTGATCGGCGGAATCATAATGGGTTACGGTGCGCGGCTGGCGCGCGGCTGTACGTCGGGACAGGCTTTGAGCGGCGGCGCAGTGCTGTCGGTGGGCAGCTTCGCCTTCATGTTCGCAGTATTCGGAGGCGGCTATGCGCTGGCATATTTCGTCCGCCGACTCTGGCAACAGGAGGTTTGAAATGGCTCCTTTCAATCTGGCATCACTGGCCGGCACTTTAAGTTACGATCTTATTTTCCTGCTTCTGGGCATGGGATTCGGCGCGACGCTCGAAATGTCAGGCTTCGGGGACT
>JAKQSH010000159.1 GCA_029570245.1 Deltaproteobacteria bacterium
CGGTTATGGAAACTCTGGCGGCTTACGTGCGTGAGCATGCCAAGCTTAATCCGGAAGCGGCGGCAGCAGATAGAGAAGCCCCGAATAATGAAAATGAAGCTAAAAAGCCCGCTACTGATGCTGCTAAAGCCGATAGAGAAGCCCCGAATAATGAAAATGAAGCTAAAAAGCCAGCCACTGATGTTCAGGCGGCCTTGACCGTGCTGGGGCGGCGGAAGCGCGAGCACCGCGAAAAAGAGAAAACGGATGAGGGACAGGTGCTGGATTTGAGCAATTGCGACCTGCGCGGTGCGGATATGCTTGGTCACAAAGGGCCAGATGGCCCGGACGGGCATTACGCCAATGCGGATTTTTATAAAAGTAATCTACAAAGAGCCGATCTTCGTGGAGCCGACCTCCAGGGCGCCCGTTTTCCAGTATTTGCTTTTTCTGGAGGATTAACTCTAATAGGCGTTAACCTCGCAAACGCCTATTTAAATGGCGCAAACCTCCGAGACGCCATCCTTAAGGGAGCAAGATTGTTTTTTGCAGACCTTCGAAGAGCCGATCTCCGAGGAGCCAATCTCCAAGAAGCCGATCTCCAAAAAGCCAATCTAGAACATGCTATTTTTGATGAAGAAACCATCCTTCCCTTCGACGAAGTCCATGCCCGCGAGCGTGGCATGGTGAAAGTTGATGAAGTTGGCAAACCGCTGCCCGGCTGGAAACCGGAAAATAAAAGTTGAATCTAAATTGCAGCCTTGAGAATTATTGCTACGTTGTATTCGAGAATACGGGTTTCCATAATTTATGAATCACAACACTGGATTCCCGCCTGCGCGGGAATGGCGGACAGCGATTTTCAAAGCGGAAGCAGGCAATAAAAAAGCCGGTCGATTGACCGGTTTTTCTATTGCAGTTGAAATTGCCTGTCAGTTCTTGGCGGCGCTTTCGCGTCTTACGAAGGCCAGACCCAGGAGGGCCAGCAGCACAAGCCCGCTGACGTCGGCGCTGCTGCTGCAACCGGCGGCTGCAACGGCTTCGTCGGAAGCGGAACCGGCGACCTTTTTAAAGGTGACAGCCTGAACCGCCATATCGACATCGTAGTTGCCGGCAGCGCGGTCGGGGTTCCAGGCGTTCCACGAGAGCGCCACGATATCGCTGAGAACCGGCGCTTTGCCTTCACCGTAAAGCTCGAAGTCGGCCAGCTTGATCTCGCGGGTTTCCCAGCCGCTGGTGGCGGGCAGGCTTATGCAGTTGTTGGGCAGACCGTAGCGCGACTGCGATTCGACGCACATTACGATGTCGCTGTTCGATCTGTACTCGAAGTTAACGCTTTCGTAAACGCTCAGATCGTAGGGCGAAGCTCCACCCAGCATGGGGCGGCTGATTACGCCGTAGCCGTCAACCGAGCCTTTGAGCGAGGCGCAACCGGTGATGGTGAGATCACCTTCTTCGGACGCGCTCGGACGCCGGCAGGACTCGTTGATGCTCGAAACTGTGCTGGAGCTTCCTTCGCCGAAAGAGCTGTCGTCGAAGGCCGTGAAAGCGCCGTCCGACAGATAAATCTGGTCGTACACCTGACCGTCTGCGTCCATAAGCACCGCGTCCATGTCGAGGAACTCAGGCAGCGTGCTTGTAAGGCGTCCGTTTTCGGGGATGTCAATGCTGAAGTCCACGCGCTGATCGGCGTTCTCTTCGGCCCAGTATTTGCCAACCAGTTTAAGCTGCTTCTCGGCGCCCGAAAGACGCAGGTTGATGCTGTTGCTGACCTTTTTGGCGGCCATGATGTAGGTGTCGGGTACGAAGCGGCTGGCGGTGTCGTATTCGAGCCTGCCGAAAACGCTTTCGAGTTTTTCGAGTTCGGCGCGCATGATGCGTTCCATTTCGCGCGGCGAGCAGGCCCAGAGCTGAATGTTGTAGACTTCGGAGCCTTCGAACTTCGGATACTCGGTTATTCTGAGACGCGAGAAGACTTTGTTTTGCGAGACAACCATGCTGACTGCGAAGGAGCGCTTGCCGGTGGCTTTTTCTGAAACGACGGCCACCGGGAAGCTCATGCCTTTGTATGTTACCGAAGTGACGTATTCAAGGCTGTCGCCAGCTACGCGGTCGCAGATGATTTTCGAGTGTTCGTAAGGCTCGCTGATGGTTTCGAGCAGCAGTATCGAACCGTTGGCGATGCCGTCTTTGAAGTGATCGACGGCGATAAGGTCGGTGGCGTTGGTGATTTCGGCCAGATGTTCGGGCGTGGACGGGAACGACTGCAGGCCGAGCGCGCTGAAATCGGGCAGCAGCTGTTCGAGGTTGACGGCAGTGGTCGATTCTTTCGCAAGGCGCTGGTCAATCATAAGTTTTTCGCAGGAAACGCCTTCGCCGTTGGGATCGGAGCAGACAGCCGCACGTCCGCGCAGGTAATGACGCTGAGCCATCTGAGCCGCCATGCGCCCGTTGGATTCAACGCCGCAATCGTCGCAGCCGGAGCATGCAACGCCGGGGAAATGAGCGAACTTCGCGTCGGCGCAGAAGCTTTCTCCGGCTTTGATTTTAGCGCCGAAATCCTTGATGATGTCGTCGGTGATGGAAACCGTACCCCAGCTGTAAGGACATTCCGGCTGAGAAGCGAAGTAGTCGAGCAGCGGGGAATTGATGAAGTTGTTGATTACAGCGTGGTTGAATTCGAAGGCGAAACGGGATTCTGGGCACCAGTTGGAAAGCGGAGCATCTTTGATGATGATGTCAGTTCTTAAAACTTCGACATAAGTGCAGGTGGCCGAATCGAGGATGAAAAGCTTGTAGCCTTCAGGGTACACGCCTTCGCTTATGAGCATCTCACCGTTTTCGCACGGGTCGCAATCGGTGTCGCCTTCTTCGCAGATGGGCTCATAGCCGACTTCGCCGCTGAGCTCAAGGCTGGGGAAGGTGGCATAGCTTTTTTCCATGCCGCAGGCAGCGTCGAACCCGACATAACCGCCCAGCGGATCGTCCGGGAAAACGTCGATCATGTGGCTGGTTACTACCGGGAAGTTAATCTGCTCAGACAGACCGTCTCCGTTGCCGTCTTCGAAGCACACGGTGCCGAGCTCTTTTACGATTTCAGCATGCGCCGGTACTGCAAGGGCGACAAGCATAAGAACAGCCAGTATGATTTCTTTTGCCTTCATTGTTCTCGTCTTCCTTTCGTGGAACCACTACGCTTATATAATAAAGACAAACGCCTTAAAGTCAACATTACTGCTCAAGCTACGTATAAGGATGAATGGTCTCCTCAAGCACCATACAGTATGAAGTATATAAAAAAACAAAAAACAAGTCAAGGGAAATGATAAAAAAATATACACAAATCTGTTGCGACGTGGAGATAAGAGAAATAATTGCGGCAATGGACTTTTTGAAGGCCCTGAAAATCCTCCGAAAATATACAGAAAATACTTTATCTGCATCCCAGGAATGTGTAAAATTCACTGAAATCAATGCGTTAAAAGCTATGATTTAAAGCGCTGGAGTGCGAAGCGGTTATTCCTCTATTTAAAAGACAGGCAGTTGATATTTTGCAGATACCATCTGAACTGAAAAAAAGCATTGATGCTTCAATGTTTGTGAGTTTCGATATCTTCGATACTCTTATTCTGCGCAATGTCTACCATTTCAACGATGTATTCGTTGTCGTGGCGGAGGCGGCGCGCAGGAGTTACGGGCTTGACTGCCCAGATTTTCTTAACAGGCGTGTCGCGGCAGAGATGCGTGCGCGTAAAATCCGTGAATCATCCGCCGGAACGCGCGAGGTTGATCTGGACCAGATATACGAAGTATTTGTTGAGCATGACGGATTGAGCTCTGCTGACGCGGAAGTATTGAAAAAGCTTGAGCTTGAGTTCGAGCGGCGTTTCTGTTGCGTGAATCCTTTTATGCATGCCGTTTATGATTATTGTCGTAAAAAAGGCAAGCGCATCGGAATCGTTTCCGACATGTATCTGCCTCAACCCTTTCTCGAAAATGTGCTTAAGGCTGCCGGGTATGAAGGCTATGAATTCTTTTTGCTCTCTAACGCATGTGTAAAGCGCAAGCGCGACGGCAGTATTTTTCCGCTGCTGATCGAGAAGGCCGG
>JAKQSH010000162.1 GCA_029570245.1 Deltaproteobacteria bacterium
TTATGGCATGATATGAATGACAATAAAGAAGTCATGGTCACCAGGATGAAATTCGCTATGTCCACCGTGGATGAAGGGTGCGCCGGGGAGCATACTGCCTCCCCGGCTGGTAATGAGGGAAGAACCAGGGAATCAAAATTAAGGGGTTCTTGGCAGGTCAGTGTGTTTTGGGTGGACATATACATGTGATTCACAGACCCCTTTGAAGTGTGTGTTTTCTTATCTCATAATCCAGCTTGTCCATATCGAACGGACTGGGCAGGATGGATAAGCCCATATCGTTTACCGCTATCGGCCTAGTTGTGAAAACGCTGTTGGTCACTACAATTACCGGAACATCCGGGCGCGCGCCTTCGATGTCGAAAATCAGGCTCATAATTTCGTGAGCCGGCAAGTCGGTCTGCATGAGAATCAGATCAATTGATTCTCCGGCTGAACTTTTCAGAATGCGCAGCGCGTTATCGGCGTTAACAACATGAGCATCCCCGTAATTGAAGAGGAAGAGCCCTCTGCTGAGGATGTCCGCCTGGGAGCCTTCAATGTCGACAACCAGAATCCTGAGCGAACTCAAGTCGGGTTTAACGCTCAGTGTCTTTCTTGTTGCCGGTTTGCTGTTTGTTGTGAGCCTGTCTTTCATTTTCCAACCCCTTTCGATCTGGTAAGTAAGCAACAGACGTGCCAAAAAATTAATATGGCAGAAAACGCATTGATTTCAATGTGTATACGTGGTTGTTCCGATGATTGCTAGTGGATGTGCAATATTATCAAAATAGCTTCAATATCTTAACAATGTCTCAAAAGGGTTTGATATTGCAATGAAATAACCATATGCATTCCATTATGGTATAGTTTGAATTGCTAAATTGTGTCACTCCATGACATGTTTCATCTGATGCCATAAGACTTCAGTTTGCGATGTAGTGTCTGCAGACCGATGTCGAGAATACGGGCCGTCTGGCTTTTGTTCTTCATTGTGGCGTCGTACACGGAGAGAATATGACGCTTTTCAACGTCAGCCAGTGGTTCGAGTTCGCTTGAAACTACAGTCTGCACCATTTGCCGGCCTGTGGCGGTCTGTTTCGGTTTTCGAACTTCGATGCGCAGGTGTTCTGGCTGGATTCTTCCTTTTTCGGCCAGATTCATTGCGGCTTCCACAACGCCTTTGAGTTCGCGCACGTTTCCGGGCCAGTTGTATGCAAGCAGCGTTTCGCGGGCTTCTTCGTCGATACTGGTCTGTGGTTTTTCGGAGTTTGCCAGGAAATGGGCTGCCAGCACCAGCGCATCATCACGGCGCTCGCGCAACGGCGGAATGTGCAGGTGGGCGAATTGCAGTCTGTAAAACAGGTCTTTGCGGAAACGGTGCTGCTGAACCAGTTTTTCAAGGTCCTGATTTGTGGCGGCGATGAAGCGCACGTCGGCTTTTTCGGGTGTGGTTTTTCCGACGGGGGTAAATTCTCCTTCCTGAAGAATCCTCAGCAGCTTGCCCTGCAATTCAAGCGACAGGTCGCCGATTTCGTCCAGGAACAGCGTTCCGCCTTTTGCCTGAGCCAGGTAGCCGATTTTGTCGCGTTCAGCTCCGGTAAACGAGCCGCGAGCGTGACCGAAGAATTCAGATTCGAACAGATTCGGAGAAAGTGCCAGCATGTTGACTGCAACAAATGGCCCTGAGGCCCGGCGGCTGGATTTGTGTACGGCGCGCGCCAGCAGTTCTTTGCCGACACCTGTTTCTCCGGTTATTAGTACAGTTATGTTCGACTGCGCGTGCAGTTCCGATTCATGCAGCAATCTGAGCATTTTTCTGTCGGCGGTTATGATTTCGCTGAATGCTTCCGGTTTGTTCAGAGCTTTTTCCAATGCGCTTTCTGAACGAAGCAGCAGGGACTCAAGCAGTCGTTTGTGTTCCAGCGCCCTTTCGAGCGAATGGTTAAGCTGTTCCGGTCTGACTGGTTTAAGCAGGTAGTCGTAAGCTCCAAGTTTAATGGTCTGAATCACCAGCCGCAGGGTATCGTTGGCTGTGACCATGATGCATTCGGTCTGCGGGCTGTTTTCTTTTATTATCTTCAGCAGATCGACACCGTCCATAACCGGCATTGTTATGTCCAGAAAGGCGATATCGAATTCGTGTGTTTCCAGCAGCGCCGGAACTTTTGTCGGATCATTTTCCGTGCAGATATCTTCGTACCCTTCGAGTCTGAGCATGCGCGCGACGCTGTCGAGAAAGGCCCTTTCATCGTCAACGAAAAGTATTGAAGTCTTCATTTCATTCCTCTTGATGAATCGGCAGCAGAACGGTAAAAGTACTGCCTTCTCCCTCTTTACTGTCTACGATTATTTTCCCGCCGTGTTCGTATATGATGCGCTGGGCTATTCCCAGACCAAGGCCGGTGCCGGACTCCCGGCTTTTGGTCGTGAAGAACGGATCGAATATTTTGCTTTTGTTGCGCTCTGGAATTCCGCAGCCGTTGTCTTCGACTGTGATTTCTATCCATTCCGAAAAATCAGATTTTCTCGCTTTGACTTTCACGAACGAGTTTTCTTTGTCGGCAGCCTGTCCGGCATTTATGAGCAGGTTGATGAAAACCTGTTCGAGTTTGGACGGATTCATATTCACCAGCGGCAGGTCTTCCTCAATCTGAACATCCAGATTCTTGACCATTTTTCTGACCTGTTTTCCGGCCAGAGTCATAACCAGATTGAGAACATTTTCGATGCTGTCCGGTTTTTTGTTGTCGATATCCGAACTGCGTATGTAACTTTTGAGTTCGCTGACTATTCCGGTGATGCGTTCCGAGCCGTTCTGCATGTTTTCGATGAGCTTGTACAGGTCTTCCATGAAATCGTCGAATTTCATGTTTATGATTTTAAGCTCTGGATTCTGCTCTTTATGATACAGAAGGAGCGGTTCTATGGCTTCGATGTATTTCTTCAGAATCGGCAGGTTGAAATAAATGAAGTTGTTCGGGTTGTTTATTTCATGCGCCACGCCGGCGATGATCTGTCCCAGCGACGCCATTTTTTCGGCGCGGAACATCTGCTGTTCGGCCTGTTTCATTGCTGTAAGGTCAAGGAACGAAGCCACACGCTGTCGTGTACCCGGCACCATGTTTACGGTGATGATGCCGTTAAGCTCCTGTCCGTCTATTGTTGTCAGACGAGTTTCGTAAAAATTAGGCGCCGAGTCGGAGTGTTCCGATCGCTTTTCGTGATATTCCTGCAACTGTTCTGCCGAATCGGCAGTGAAGAAATCCCACCAGTGCTTTTTGCCTTCGATGTCTTCCCGGCTGGTGTGACTTATTTCAGCAAACCTTGAATTCGCCAGGGTTATGATTCCGTCGTCTTCATAACTTATGGTGGCAGTACCTGTTGTTTCGAAAATAGTTCTATATTTTTTCTCGCTTTCGGCCAGTGCTTTCTCGGTGCGCTTCATTTCGTCGATGTCCAGACCGACACCTTCTCCATAGCCTTCTTTTTCGAACATTCTGGCCGAAAATCTGAACCAGCGGGCTTTGCCGTCGTTGCAGTAAAAGCGCGTTTCGAAATTGTTTATGACGCCCCTGTTGTCCCGGAATTCTTTATAAATGCGCGCTCTGTCATCCTGATCAACCCAGCTTGTTCTCACATTATAGTTCTTGAGAAAAGATTCGGCGCTTTCGAATCTGAAAAGGTGGGCTATCGTTTCGTTTGCGTCCACCAGTCCGCCGTTTTTCAGCGAAACTCTGAACAATCCGACCTGGGCGCTTTCGAAGATGGTTCTGAATTTTTCTTCGCTATTTTTCAGTGCTCTAAGGCTGTATTTTTCAGTGGTAACGTCGATACAGACACCTTCCATGAATCCGCGATCACGATGTACTCTGGCCGAGTAGCGTACCCACACTTCTGTCCTGTCACGCCTTATGAATCTGGCTTCGCGGTTGTTCAACTCGTTTTCTGTTTTCAGTATATCGGCCAGTGCCTGTTTTTCGGCATCGTCAACCCAGTGTTCCCACATATTGTACTGTTCTATGAACATCCGGGTGTCTGAAAATCCGAAAATCTGAGCCATTGCTCTGTTTGCGGTTATCAGCTGACCGTCTTTTCGCAGTCTGAACAGGCCGACCTGGGCGTTTTCGAAGATGTCTTTGTATCTGCGTTCGCTTTCCTGCAACTGTCGGGCGCTTTCAAGCAGCTGTCTTTCGCGCAGGAGCACTTTTCGTACAAGAAAAGACAGGAACAGTCCGAGCAGAACGCCGGCAATCAACATAAGATTGACAATCAGGTATGAAGGATTGTTTTTTATGCCCTGTTCCGGTGCAAGCGTCACCTGCCATTCATTGCCTGATATTTCGAATGTATGGGTTGCCAGCAGAGGATTTTTCTCAATCTGCTCAGGATCGCCGAAAGAATATATGACTTCTCCCCTGTTTTTCAGCATGAACAGGTAGTTTTCTTTCAGCTTGTCTGAAAGGCATTCCTCAACGATGGGATCGACCCGGAATACTGCATTTACGTATCCGCTTGGTTGTCCGTTGACCGTGACCGGAAAATATCCAGCCAGTCCCTTTCCTCCCTGAAGAAGATTTATCGCTGGTGTTATCTGAGGCTGACGGGTTTCCATGGCTTTCAGAATGGTTGCAGAAGCGGTCGAATGTTTCTTCAGGTCGCTGTTTACTGCTTTCCGGTTTTCATCTTCTGGAACGACCCAGCGGATTATGCCGTCTTCATCTACCCAGTTGATTGCAAGCAATCCGGGCTGGTTGCGGTGAACCATTTCGGCTCTGAAGCGGAAGCTGTCTTCATCGAAATTGCTTGTGTGCCGCCAGCTGTCGGCCAGCATTCCGACCAGCGTAAAGCGATATCCGATGAACTCCTGTAATCTTATTGCAACCTGTTCGGCCATGACGCCGGATTTGGCCCGAATTGTTTTGCTTTCGCTCTGTCGTCCTGAAATCCAGATGAGCGTGAATATTACAGTGACGACAATGAACACCAGCAGCGGCGTCAAAGCGGTTTTTCGACTGCTGTAGTCGAACAACTTCATTGTCTTCTCGGACTTCCCTCTTCGTTTGTTCAGGTTTCTGTTTATCTTTATCCTGAGTCTGACTGTTCATTCAATCCAGACTTTAATTATATGCATATTAATATGCTTTTATTAAGGAAAATTCATCTTTATTTTATAATGTAAATATCCTTATTTCAGCGTGTTTGTATGTTTTTTCACCATTGAGTTGCCAGTCCGATGAACAACCGGGCGCACAATATTTTCTGCGTCTGGTTGGTATAGCTTTTTTCAGTGGGGATGACTGGATTTGTCGCAGAGATGATGCCTTAATTCTGTTGTCGTCAGAACTCCGGCCTGCGCCTTTCCATGAATGCGGCTATGGCTTCCATAAGATCGGAATTCGGCAGCAGTTGAGTCTGCCTGTCGGCGGCATATTCCAGTCCGTCTTCAATGGTACGCCCACGTCCCCGGTTAAGCACTTCCTTTGTTGTCTGTACCGCCAGCGGCGAGTTCGCGGCGATTTGTCCGGCAAGTTCCGATGCCGCCCTGAGAAGCGTTTCACGGTCAGGGTAGACCGCATTCACCAGGCCGATTTTCTGCGCCTTTTCGGCAGTGATGTTTTCGGCGCTGAAAGCCATCTGGCGGGTCCAGCCTTCGCCAATGATTCCCGGAAGACGTTGCAGGCTTCCCAGGTCGGCTATCATAGCCACTGCGACTTCCCGCAAAGAAAAGACCGCATCTTCTGAGGCAATACGGATGTCGCAGGCTGCAACCAGGTCCAGCCCTCCGCCTATGCAATGGCCGTGAATGGCGGCTATCACCGGTTTTCGACAGGTTTCAGGCAGAGCGGTCTTCTGCTGGTAGCGTCTGATTACTTCCATAAACTGAGTTCCGGCCCGGTTTTCTGCATCTGTGTTGAAAAGTGTCGGCAGTTCTTCCATAAGGGACATCAGGTCGAGTCCGGCACAGAAGGTTTTACCTTCTGCCGCCAGAATTACCACGCGGCTTTCCGCGTCGCTTTCGGCTTCGGAAAAAACCTGACTGATTTCGCTCCAGAAATCGTTTCCCATGGCGTTGCGTCTGTCGGGATTGTTCAGAAAAATCCAGAAAATCGCACCGCTTCTCTCTGTCCTGAATACTTTGTATTTTTCAGGCATTGCGAGTTCTCCATTAAACGGGTTGTCCGAGAATCTGCTGTCGAGTCTATAGCATCCGTCCTCATAATGCAACCGGAGCAGGGCAGAATGTTGTGCATATTCAATGCTGTTTGAAATACCTTGACTTTTGCTTCCTCGGGGTAGTAATAATCTGACTGCTTGGATGCGGGCGTAACTCAGCTGGTAGAGTGGAAGCTTCCCAAGCTTCAAGTCGCGGGTTCGAATCCCGTCGCCCGCTCCATCGTCTGCCCGATTATTTCAGTGATTTCAATCCCGACAGTATTTATATCAATCCGACCTCAGAAATATCTTGACATGAGGGCGCTTTCAATAGAATTTATACACCATTGAATTTTGTAAACCGGTAACCAGTAGAGCAGAGGCTACCATGAATTCTGAGGAACAGTACGACGTATTTTACAATTTCTTCTCTGACGAGGCGATCGAAAGCATGTTCAACAACCTGCCGCAGGAAACCCTTGCCGAAATGCTGCAGGTTATCCAGCTGGTAGACAGGAAACTCGCCCGTTATAAAGAGCGCATTAAGGAACTTGAAACCAACCGTTACTGACCGCCCTGTTCTGCGGGGTGCAGTCGGCTGATATCTTTATGTTATCCCGCCGATCACCGTTCGTTTCGATGGCTCCCTTGTGTGGGGATTTTATCGTGCGAACGGTTTTTTTTTACCCGAAAACGCCGTTATGAACACGAAACCGCAAAAATGATGACAGGACGGCGTATGTTGTCTGATATAATATTTCAAAGTTTGTCTGCCATTTATTCTGCGTGAGGCACCGGCTTTGATTGACTCGAATTTCAAACCTGTTCGCATCGAATTGACTCCTGAGAAGATTTTTGAGGAACTGGACAGGTTTGTTATCGGTCAGCAGAAGGCCAAACGCATCATTGCTCTTGCTGCATACAATCACCTTAAAAGAATATTTTTCGGACGCAGTCCCCATGCCGACCTTATAAAAAAATCAAACGTTCTGATGATAGGCCCCACCGGCTGCGGCAAAACGCATATTGCTCGCAACCTTGCGAAAATACTTGACCTGCCTTTTACCATTGTAGACATAACCGAGTATACCGAAGCCGGATATTACGGCAAAGACGTTGAGGTTATGATCGGCGAGCTGCTTTACCGCAGCGATTTCGATATTAAGGCGACCGAGAATGGCATTGTCTTTATAGATGAAATCGACAAAATCGCCCGCCGTTCTTCCGGCATGCGCACCGGCGCAGGTGCGCGCGACATCGGCGGAGAAGGTGTTCAGCAGGCTCTGCTGAAATTGCTGGAAGGGCGCAAGCTTTTTGTTCCGCTTAACATCACTCAACACTGGAACAAGCACGATTTCGTAGAAATAGATACCACCAATATTCTATTTATCTGCGCCGGAACATTCAGTGATCTGCGCGGGGTAAGCTCTCCGTCCGCAATCGGTTTCGAGACAGAAACGACTTCCGGCATCAGACGGGACTCAATTACGCAGAAAAATTTGATTGAGTACGGACTTATACCGGAGCTTCTTGGACGTATTCCGGTAAATGTTCAGCTTGAAGAACTTGGCAGTGACGATCTCGTAAGGGTACTCAAAGACCCGCCGGATTCTCTTATAAAGGAATACACGCAACTGCTGGCTCTTGACGGAGTCAAACTGGAATTCGATGACGGCGCTCTGTCTGAAATCGCCGCTTATTCCCTAAAAAAGCATCTCGGCGCGCGCGGTCTGCGTTCCATAATGGAAGAAATCCTGCATGATATCATGTTCAAGGCTCCCGGCTCCATTCCGGGAGTTGTGCAGGTTACGCCGGAGCTGGTACGCGACAGACTTGATAATTTTGATCCAGGACTATGCATGGAGTAGCCTTATATAATGATAGTTCAATGTCCAAGCTGTAAGCAGGCCATAGTTATTCAGGATTTCGGAGAGAATTTCTGCCCGAAATGTTCTGCCAAAGTTTTTATCGGCAACCCGGCGGCGCAGGAGGAGGACGGCGTTATAATGACGCCGGAGGAACTGCGCAGGAAAGCGGTGGAAAGCCTGAAAATAAAAACCGGCGATTATACTGTAGAAATTTCTTCTGCTTCTTCCGGCGGAGTTCTTCCGCCATGGGAGCGCGGTGAGGGACGATGGCTTTCGAGAGCCGTCAATACATGGCGCGGTGTGTCTTTCAACCCGTCGCGCTTTTTCTTCAATCTTAAAACCGAAGGTATGGTTCTAAAGGCTTTTCTATACGGCTGGCTTGTTATGACCGTAGGCATGCTGGCTTCGTCTCTGTACCGCTTGGCGTTTCTGCCGGAATTTCTGGATCAGCTGCAGAAAAACGCCGGGACTCAGGACATGCTGGCCGGCGATCTGGAATTGATAGAATCTCTGGCTTTGTGGTCGGTATTCCTCAGCCCGGTCATCGCCGCCGGAGCCATTCTGATAAATTCCGCCTTATATAACCTTGTACTCAGGTCCATCGGAGCGTCTCCCAAAGGCTTTGGTGGCACGCTTAAGGTCGTTTCTTACGCATCATCGCCGATGATTCTGCTGGTTCTGCCTTTTGTGGGTGGAATCGTCGCTTTTGTCTGGAACATGGCGCTGTGCATAATGGGTCTGACACTGGTACAGCGCACAACACAGATGCGGTCGATGCTGGCGGTGGTCTTTCCTCCGCTGCTGTTTTATTTTCTGTTGCTTATGGCCATGCAGATTTTCGGAATCTAAGAATTTCTTCCGTTATTTCATTTCAATTCTGCGTTCAAGTGCAATTGCTGCGCTTTCGAGTTCAATCGGATTCTTCAGCTGGAAGAACTCACGGGCGACCTTTTCTTCGACCTGGCCGCATTTGGCGAGATTTTCGTTGTCTGCAAACGGCTGGCAAATTTCTTCGACATCCTGCAGGTGCTCGCGGATGAGCGCGTCATTTTCGGCTTCTTTTCCAAGCCTGGCGGAACAATCGTTTTTGTAGGCAGTAAACGACTTGTTAAGGTTCTGCAACACGGCATGAAATAGCGCAGCCGTTTGCGGGTTTGCACCTTTGCGACAGGGATTGTCTATGTTCTGGAATTGTGTCACCTGTTCGTATCCGACGGCATAAAGGTTTTTGAACTCACGGGTTTTGTTTATCAGCCACTGCCGGTTCTGCAGAGAAGCGTCTTCCTTATTGCAGGCGACAAAAGTCAACAGCAGGGCAAAAAACAGTATGTATACGGATATTTTATTCATGGTGCTCCTCAAATACAGATTTACATATTTTCAATAAGGTTGCGTGCTTTTTTTACAAAAGCTTCCTGTCCGGGGCGGTTTTCAAGTTCGATGTATTTCTGCAGACTGGCGCGGGCTTCTTCCTGTCTGCCGATTTCGTTGCAGTCGATTCCGAGGTTGTACCAAGCGTCTGCGAAAGAAGGGTCTGCTTCTGTGGCTTTCCGGTACGCCGAAATCGCATCGCCGGCCTTGCCGCATTTGTCAAGCGCCCTGCCGTGATTATAATGACAGGCCGCGCAGTCGGGCAGCATTGCGATCAGGCTTTCGTATGTGGCGGCGGCGTTGTGCCAGTCGCCGAGACTTTCATAAGCTTCGGCCAGTGGCGGGTAAAGCGAGGCTTCCGCTTCGTCAAGATTTCTGGCGCGCAGAAGCGCGTCGCGTCCGGCAAGTGCGTTTTTTACCTTCAGATACAATTTCCCCAGGTTTATGTAAATCAGCGGTTCATCCTGCTGAATCACTTTGAGCGCTTCGAACAGGCGTATGGCGTCTGAGGTGCGCCCGCTTTCATCTGCGACCTGCGCCGCCAGAAAATAGGCTTCGGTAAGTTTTGAGTCCAGTTTTACTGCTTGTTCCAGCGATCTGGCCGCCGTGATTCTGTCGCCTCCGGCATGGGCGATGCGGCCTTTTATGTAGTGGCTGCGTGCGTCGGACGAATCTTTCTTTATTGCCGAATCAATTGCCTGCATTGCTCCGGCCAGATCGCCGCTTTCAAGCAGGGCTTCGGCTGTTTTTCTGTGCGGCAGCGAAAGCTCCGGCGACATCTGAGCCGCTTCCTGGTACAGTTTCAGTGCCTGGGACGTTTCTCCGGCTTCCATTAGTTCATCGGCTCTGGCTATATTCTGGTCGGCGCCGCTGCTGGTTACGGTGTCTTCGTCGTTCATGGCTATCGCCGTCGAATTTCCGTGCCTGGCGAACTCTGTTCTGAAGAGGTTTTCGATAAGCGTCGGAATCAGATAGCGCACTTCCGAGGCCGGGCCGTTTTCTACCATGCTTGATGAAAACTGTGTCTGGCCTTTGTCCGTAACTGTTTTTGCGCTGATCTGATAAGAACGGCGCTTCAGTTTTTCGAAGCTGACAAATACGCTGCGCGGAATTCCGGCCTTTTTTATCTGCGGAATAATGCAGGACGGATCGGAGCATTTTTTTAGTGCGGCGGCATTGCCCATGTCTTCTATTGTCAGAACTTCCAGCCACTGGTAAGCCAGCAGTTCTTCATGCATGACCTCGAAAATGTAATCCCGTTCCTCAATCGGTATATCTTCGCTTCTGTACACTATGGGATGAACGTAAATACGCTCCTGAGCCTGCGCCGTTGACATTATTACACCAAAAAAGAACAACAGCGCCAGTACAGATACTAGGTGTTTAATCATGGCTGAACTCTCTCTGTTACGGCGAAAAAACGAATGGATATTCGACTGTTACGCGGTTGTGTGCCGGGGGGGCAGGGAACCGTATGCGCCTGACTACACGCACCAGGCAGTCAACCGTTTCCTGATGCGGAAAGTTGTTTTCCTTAACCTCCACGTTGGATACTCTACCTGTGGGGGTAATGTTGAAGCGCAGTTTGACTTCCCCGCGAGCCTGCTTGTCGATGTCGAGGGCTTTTTTGTAGCACACTTTGAAGGAAGACTTGCGTTTACCCATAACGCGTCTGAAAACCGCCGGGTCAAGCTCTCCTTCTGTTCTCAGTGTATCGGTCGGAAATTCGAGCAGATTCTGATTGAACAGCGATTGCTGAATGTTCTGCTGTTCGTCCACCACGCGATTCTGAAATTTGATTTTCCGGGCCGAATCCAACTGCGAGCGTTCCTCTGCGTCCTGATTTGCGCCCCCTGAGCAGGAGACGGCCAGAAATGTCAGAAGTGTAACCGCTGCGGTTTTGAGGCTGAGCACCGTTGGTTTCTCTTGGGTTGTTCCGGCCTCAGACTGTTATTTCTTGGGCTGGAAATTGAAGGGGAAGTTGATTTCCATGGGTTCACCCTTTTTGCGCTGGGCGAATCTCATGTTCTTGACGATTTCCATGACGCACTCGTTGACTTTCTTTTCTTTCATTGTGGATTTGTCTTCAACGATTTTTGCGTCCGTTACCGAACCATCGAGCTGGATGAAGAAATTAACCATAAGTTTGCCCTGAAGAGACTGATTGGTCTGGAGGACGGTTTCGTAACAGCTGCGGATGCTGGTGGTTTTCATGTTTATGACCTTGAGAATTTCTTCGCGGTCAAGAACTGCTGCGCCTTCTTCCTCTTTATAGTCCATGCCGACGGTACGGCCTTCATCCGAGTATCCTTCTTCTTCGGCTGCTTCATCACCACTTTTGTCTGTCGGTTGTGCTGCGTCTTTTTTGTCCTGCGCACTCAATACGGAAGTTACTCCTGCAACCAGCACGATTACGGTGAACAGATTAAAAATTCGCATCGAAAAGGACTTCATTTTCAACCTCCATTGGGGGACGAATCGTTTGTTTAAGGCTGCACAGGCTAAAGATGTTGTTTCCAGTGTTCGTCGGATTAAATTAACACGCATCAAACAAGATGCTATCTTCCGGCCTGAAGATGTCAAGGGAATTGCTTATTTTTTGTGAGTGGAAATCCTGCGGATCGAAAACAGTTTTTTGTCCGTTCTGAATATGAAAACTTCATCTGCCCGATAATACAGCATAATTTTTTTTGCACAGCGTATGCGCGATGCGTTATTGGCGCAAAGCGTCAAGGGTTGCGAATTTTGAGAAAATCTTAACATGCGGCATATTGAGAATGGGAAACTCATAAAATTGACAGCGTCTTCATCTGCGGATAAAGTAAAACAGATTTGGCTGCTTCAAGAAATGTTAATGTCTGACCCCGTTTTCAAGCTTACTTCTCGCTATCAGCCTACCGGCGATCAGCCGCAGGCCATCGCTGAACTGCTGCGCGGAATCCGTTCCGGCGAAAATCATCAGGTTCTGATGGGCGTCACCGGTTCTGGAAAAACCTTCACCATGGCGAATGTCATTGCCGCCTGCAATATGCCGGCGATGGTGCTTGCGCACAATAAAACCCTGGCGGCGCAGCTCTATTCAGAATTCTGTGAGCTGTTCCCTGAAAACGCAGTGGAGTATTTTGTAAGCTACTACGACTATTATCAGCCGGAAGCCTACGTCCCCACCACTGATACGTACATTGACAAAGAAAGCAGCATCAACGATGAAATAGACCGCATGCGGCTTTCCGCCACCCGCTCGCTGTTCGAACGCCGGGACGTAATAATCGTCTCCAGCGTTTCCTGCATTTACGGTCTGGGCAGCGCCGAAGATTATCACGCCATGGCGCTTTTTCTTGCGCGCGGCACCAGCATCAGCCGCCGTGATCTGACCTTGCGTCTTATTCAGATGCAGTACGAACGGAAAGACATCGACTTTCATCGCGGCACTTTCAGAGTTCGCGGCGACGTTGTAGAGATTTTCCCGGCATACGAGGAAGAACTGGCTCTGCGTGTTGAATTCTGGGGTGACGAAGTTGAATCCGTCAAAGAGATCGACCCGTTGCGTGGAAAAGTTGTACGCGAGCTTCCTAAAACTGTTGTTTACCCGGCTACGCATTATGTAGTTTCTGAAGATGTGAAAAATCGGGCGCTGGGTACAATTAAGATCGAGCTCGAAGAGCGCCTCGCTTATCTGCGCAGCCGGAATATGCTGCTCGAAGCCCAACGGCTCGAACAGCGCACCCGGTTTGACATGGAGATGATAGAGGAACTGGGCTACTGTTCCGGCATCGAAAATTATTCGCGCCATCTTACCGGACGCGGGCCGGGGCAGCCTCCGCCATGCCTGCTGGATTTTTTCCCGGAAGACTGGCTGCTTTTTATCGACGAATCGCACGTCACCGTTTCGCAGGTGCGCGGCATGTATCGCGGCGATCTTTCGCGCAAGCAGACTCTGGTAGATTTCGGATTCCGTCTGCCTTCGGCCATCGACAACAGGCCGCTCAAGTTTGATGAATTCGAGCAGCGAACTCGCAAAGTCATTTATGTTTCGGCTACCCCAGGAGATTATGAACTGGAGAAAACACAGGGTGTTTTTGTCGAGCAGGTCATTCGTCCTACCGGACTGCTTGATCCGCTGGTTGAAATCCGCCCGGTTGCCAGCCAGGTTGACGATCTGCTGGATTGCATACGCGACCGTGCGGCGCGCAACCAGCGCGTTCTGGTTACAACGCTGACAAAGCGCATGGCCGAGGAACTTACATCTTTTTATAAGGACCTGGGCGTCAGGGTGCAGTACCTGCATTCCGAAATCCGCACCATCGAACGCATGAAAATCATACGCGATCTGCGACTTGGCAAATTCGATGTGCTGATCGGAATCAACCTGCTGCGCGAAGGTCTGGATATTCCCGAAGTCTCGCTGGTCGCCATACTTGAAGCAGACAAGGAAGGCTTTCTGCGTTCGGAGCGTTCGCTGATTCAGACCATGGGCCGCGCCGCCAGAAACGCCGACGGTCAGGTTATTCTGTACGCCGATGTAATTACAGAATCCATGCGGAAAGCCATGGACGAAACGCAGCGCCGCCGTGAAAAACAGATGGAATTCAACCGTCTGCACGGCATAACTCCTCAAACGATCATTAAGGACATCAGCGAGAAGAACATATACGCAAACGGCGATTATCTGCTTGAAGACGAAGTTCCGGTGGATGTGGAAGCTCACGAAATGGGCGAAAAGGAATTGCGCGACGAAATCGCCCGTCTTGAAAAAGAAATGTTCAGGGCAGCCGAAGTTCTGGATTTTGAAAAGGCGGCAGATTTGCGCGATCAGATGCAGAAGCTTAAAAAAGAAGATATATTCCGCGGGCAGGGACGGAGCCGTCCCCGCGCCGCATTACAGCAGTGAAATAAGTAACAATTAACGGAGGAAACTGCGACGATGGATGCCCCCTACGACTTGTTGATAAAAAACATTTCAACAATGCTGACCTGTACGGCTGAGGGCGAAGGCAGTCTTGGAATAATAAAAGGCGCCGCCATTGCGTCTGTTGACGGCAAGATTGCCTGGGTCGGAAAAGAAAGCGAGCTTCCGACCGAAGCGGCGAATTCCGCCGCAGATGTAATAGACGCGCGCGGCGCTGTAGCTTTTCCGGGATTGATCGACAGCCATACTCATCTGGTCTTCGGCGGAAGTCGTCAGGATGAATGGGCGCGCAAGCTGGCCGGTGTTCCGTATATGCAGATTGCAGCCGAAGGCGGCGGCATAAACGCCACAGTGCGGGCGACGCGCGCCGCTTCGGAAGACGAACTTTACGAGCGGGCTTCGCGCTGGCTGGACGAGATGCTTTCGTGGGGTGTGACTTGTGTTGAGGGCAAAACAGGTTACGGTCTGGATACCGGAACCGAGCTGAAAATACTGGAAGTCATGGAACGGCTTGACAAGCAGCATGCGGTGGAAGTTATTCCAACTTTTATGGGTGCGCACGATTTTCCGCCTGAATATCGCGAAAACCGCGAAGCCTATATCCGGCTGATTCTTGACGAAATGCTGACCGCTGTCGGTGAACAGGGCTATGCGCGTTTCTGCGACGTGTTCTGCGAAGAAGGCGCCTTTTCGCCGGATCAGGCCAGCCGGATTCTTATTGCTGCGCAGGATTACGGCATGGTGCCGCGCCTGCACGCCGACCAGTTCCGGGATTCCGGCGCGGCGGAACTGGCTGCCGACATCGGAGCCATTGCCGCCGACCATCTGGAAAACATGGACGACAGAAACATTCCCCTGCTCAAAGAAAAAGACGTGGTGGCAGGTTTGCTGCCGATATGCAGCCTGTATCTGAATTACAGCTATCCGCAGGCTCGTAAAATGCTTGATGCCGGTATGCGTGTAGCTATCGCCACAGATTTCAATCCTGGTTCGTCCATGTGCAGCAATCTGCCTTTTGCGGCGCAACTGGCCTGCATGCAGATGAAGATGCGTTTTGACGAAGCTATTCTGGGCATAACCCGCAGCGCTTCCGAATCGCTGCTTATGGAAAACAAAATCGGCATGCTGGCCGAGGGGTTGCGTATGGACATCGCTTTGATGGATATTCCGACGCCGGAGTACTTTTTGTATCACGTCGGACGCAAACATACCTGGAAAGTAATAAAACGCGGCAAAGTCGTCTGGGAAAACAGCGCCGAGCCTGTGTTTTTAAGCTGAAAATTGATAACATGATAACATAAAGAAAGCCCCGGAAATTCCGGGGCTTTCTTGCTGTCGGGTCTTTGCACTGCTGCTATCAATAATAGGTAAGCCACTCTTTGTGTGTGTCGAGTCCGCCGCGCAGCAGTTTGAAGTACAGGTCTTTCAGTTTTCTGGCTACCGGGCCGGGTTTGCCTTCGCCGATGGGGCGGAAGTCGATTTCCCGCACCGGCATGAGTTCTACCGCCGTGCCGCAGAAGAACACTTCGTCGGCTATATAGAGGAAATCACGCTGGAAAGTCTGCTCACGCACTTCGTAGCCGCTTTCGCGCGCAAGGGTAATAAGCGTGTCTCGCGTAATGCCGTTGAGGATGGACGAGGACAGCGGCGGCGTGTAAATGACGTTGTCACGCACCGCAAAGATATTCTCGGCGGTGGCTTCGCAGACGTAACCGCAGGTGTCGAGCATGATGGCTTCGTCGAAGCCGTCTTTCTTTGCGTCGCGCTTGGCCAGGCCGGAGTTT
>JAKQSH010000189.1 GCA_029570245.1 Deltaproteobacteria bacterium
TTCTGATAGTTCTGCTTTATGCCGGGTCTTTGCCTGAAACATGGCTTGGGATTCCCATTCTGGGCCTTATGCTTGTGCTGCCCGGCGCGCTTATGGCGCATTATTATTATCAGCGGCCCTGGTTTTCGATGCGTCATAAAATATTCGCGTGGCTGACTCTGCTTGCCATGGTGGCTGTAACCGCCGTTCCTCTTTATCGTGCTGTTTTTCCAGCAGAAGCTGTTGTGGAAGGGAGCCTCGAACCTGGAGGTGAAATCGCCGTTCCGGCTCAGGCTGCTTATCAGCGTGGTTGGCAGTTGCAGGTAAAAGGCAATCTTCCTGAAGGCCAGGAAGAAGTGAGCGGAAGCTACCAGATTAGAGTCGGTCATAAGCATCCCGCAAATATCAAAGGCGATTTTTCCCGTCACTGGACCAAAAGCAACGGCGATCAGTACGCAAACAGCCGGAAGCTGATTGTAAGAACCGAAAATTACCACGATTTCATAGGCGATATGACACACGACTCCGTTATTCGTCTTAAGGAAAAAGATTCCACTATCAGCGGTCCGCTGCAAGTGCTTCTGCGCAAGCATCCGGTTGATCTGTACTACTTTCTGCTTTTCTGTCTTCCTCTGATAGTGCTGGCCTCGCTGATTGAAGGCTTCGAGCCGCCCGATGTCAAACGCTCCAGCTTTTCTTTTCTTGTTACGATGGTAATTATGTTCGGATTTCTTTTCGCCGATTATTTTGCACGCGGTGGATGGTTGAAGGCGATTTTTTTCGCCATGGCCGGAGGCGCACTGCTTGGCACCGCAGTCGGCTGGACTCTGCCGCTGATAATAAAAACACTGTTCAGGAAAAAACATTCAGGATAAGAGGAGATAATTATGAGTATTGCTGGAATTACAGGAAAGGCTCTCCTGGTTTTGGGACTTCTGCTGCTGCTTGCCGGCTGCGGATCGGAAAAGAAAGCTACGCTGGTTATTGATCTGGCCGATGTTCAGGCCGGTTCCATTCTGTCTTTCGACATAAGCGATTACGACACCGGAGAAGAACTTGACTCGCAGTGGCTGGACAATCCTGGGGCTACGACTCAGAGGCACACTCTGGAGTTTTCTTCTCACGATATGCCGGTTGTCGTAGAAGTCAGCAACATTCTTGGCGACGTAATCATTCAGTATGCCAAAGCCATAACAACAATCGACGGCGTTCCCATAATTCTTGATGGCGGGGAAACTATCAATCTTAGCATGGCATTGGTCGTTCCAACGGTGGACCGCGATTAGGCAGCTGGAGTATTGCTGGAGTATTAAAGACAAAGGGAGAAAGTGATGAAAATAGCAGTTATTGGCGGTGGTTCGACATACGCCCCGGAATTGATAGACGGTCTTATTCGCAACGCCGAAAAAATTGACCTTAAAGAAGTTGTGCTTATGGATATCGACGCCGAGCGTCTGAAGGTTGTCGGAACTTTCTGTGAACGCATGGTCGCGCATGCCGGCCGCAAATTCGAATTGAAATGTACTCTGGATCGCACCGATGCCATAAAAGGCTCAGACTTCATCGTAACGCAGATTCGTGTCGGCAAGCAGATTGGCCGTCATAAAGATATCAAGCTCGGATTGCGTCACGGTCTTGTCGGGCAGGAAACAACCGGAGTCGGCGGTATGGCGAAAGCATTACGAACAATACCCGTGATGCGTGAAATAGCAGACGATGCCAAGCGTCTTGCTCCCGACGCGTGGTTCATAAATTTTACAAATCCGTCAGGGCTTATCACCGAAAGCCTGCATAAGATGGGTGTGAAAAAAATCGTCGGTCTGTGCAATATTCCAATCGGAATTATCATGGACCTGGCGCTGCATCTGCAATGCGACCCCGACCGCATTAAAATTGATTTCGTCGGACTCAACCATCTGGGATGGGTGCGGAAAGTATACATGAACGGTCAGGACATCACCGAAAAAATCATTGAGTCGCTGGCGGATCGCAAGGGGCCGGCCAACATCCCTGAACTGGAATATGACCCCAGATTCACCAAGGCACTTGGTTTTATTCCTTCGCCTTATCTGCGTTATTTCTACGCTACAGAAACCATGGTGCGCAATCTTCAGAGCAAAACCAAGACCCGTGCGGAAGAAGTTATGGAAATCGAAGACGCTCTTCTAAAGATTTATTCCGATCCGACACAGGTTACAAAACCGGCTGAACTGGAGCAGCGCGGCGGTGCTTTCTATTCCAAAATCGCTGTCGATCTTATCGACTCCATCTGGAACGACAAACGCGAAGAGCACATCGTCAATGTACCCAATCAGGGTGCGGTATGGGGAATAGAGGACGATCAGACCGTCGAAATTCCGGCCATAATCGGACGGGATAAAATTGAAGTCAAACCTGTCGGACATGTGGAGCCGAAGATTTTCGGGCTTATGGCGCAGGTGAAAGCCTATGAAACACTGACGGTTGAAGCGGGTATGGAAGGCAGCTACGACAAGGCTCTTATGGCGCTGGCGGCCAATCCGCTCTGTCCAACCGAGCTGGCCCGCGTTGTGCTTGACGATATGATCGAAACTCACGGACTTAAACTGTCCTGAAAACATGAAATGAAGGCTGCGACTGAAGACAGGCTGCTGAACGAACTCTGGCTTGAAGCCATGAAAAAACGAGGCTCAGCCGAGCTTGTATTGAGTGGAACTTCGATGCAGCCCATTATTCCAAAAGGCAGTCGGATTCGGATTGATACTGCTCTTGACGCTGAAGCAGGCCATGTGGCCTGCTTTCTGCGCAATGGGCGTTTTTTTGCGCATCGTGTCCTTTTGACAGCACAGTATCCGGGAGGACGTCTTTATGTTGAAGGCCCGGAAATGTATCGCAATCCGGCAATCTTTACCCGTGGCGACCTGCTGGGGCGTGTTACAGCGTTCCGTTTCCCGGATAACGAATCTGAGCCTTGGCACATTGTTGAAGCCCGTGATGTCGGGATAAAGGAATTGATTTCGGCGCTGCTGTGCCTGGCAGGATTTCCTTTCTTGGCCGGCAGCAGGATTCTGCTGAATAAAGTTCATAAACGGGCATGAATGCTGGTATACTCGCGCCGCCGCTATATGGTGTAATGAAGTAAGCGTATTGCGGCAGGAGTGATTGTATGATTAGAGGTCTGAATACAAATATCAGGCGCAATGATCGCATTTATCATATCCAGACCGAAGATTCTGGAGTAAAAAGTGCTTTTATCACTGCGCATTTGTTTCTGGATGGCGCGGTTCTGGCCTCAGTAAGAACCGATTATGCCGACATTGCCGATTTACCTGAAGAACAACTTGCAGCCGAAGTCGCAGAGCGCATGCGCAAAGCGCATCGCCAGATGATAACCCGTCTGACATCCGGCGGTTTTGATGAAAAGAAAAAGACCGCCTTCACTGAATCAAAGTCTGAAAATGTGAACGCCGTGCTTGAAGATGATTCTTCGCTCGTTGATGAGAACGAAGGTGATTCTTTGGCAGAAAGGCCAAACGAAGCGGCGGCTGCTGCTTCAGAGTTTCAGGCGTTGCTGGAATATGATGACGAAGAAGACGATGAGCCGGAAATTAAGCATTTGAGCGTAAAACAACCGCTTCAAACTCGGGTTTCGGCAGTTGTTGATGTTGAACCTGAAGATTCAGAAATGACGGCAGAGCAGCGTAAAATCGACAAATCTCAGGATGGTATGACGCGCTCTGAACGCGCACTGATGATTCTGTCCCGCTTTGATGCCGAGCAGAAGACTTCTGATTTTTCCGTAAGCGAACGCATCCGGCAGCTTCTGGATGGCGAGTGAACTACTGGAACATGACATACTGCGAAATTGATAAGAATACATATGTTGCTCCGACGCGCGAGGAATCATGTCGCCTGATCCGTTCTGAGGGGTTTGAGGCCCATGAACTGTTTCTGCGTGCAACGGCGGTAAGAGAGGCTTTTCGCGGACGCATCGTGCACCTTTGCGCCATTCTCAACGCAAAAAGCGGTCGCTGTTCCGAAGATTGTGCGTTCTGTTCACAATCGGCCTGGGCCAAAAGCGATGTCGAATGTTATCCGCTTATGAGTGCGGCGGAAATTCTTGCCGCGGCGCGCAGGGCTGCCGAAGCTGGAGCGGTACGGTTTTCCATCGTTACTTCAGGGCGGGGAATTTCGACTGAACGCGAGCTTGAAACAGTGCTGGAAGCCGTGCGCGGCATTAAAGCCATGGGACTGTTACCGTGTGCTTCGCTTGGCATACTTACTTCTGATCAGATAAATCGTTTGGCAGAAGCCGGTCTTGAGCGCCTGCATCACAACATCGAAACCGCCGAAAGTAATTATCCGGCTATTTGCAGTACCCACAGTTACGCCCAGCGCATCGAAACGGTAATGGCTGCTCATGCAGCAGGAGTAAAAGTTTGTTGTGGCGGAATTTTCGGTCTTGGTGAAAGCACGGATCAGCGCATTGAAATGATCTTTGCATTAAAAGAACTGCCGGTCGATTCAATTCCTGTGAATTTTATCAATCCCAGACCCGGCACGCGCCTTGAAAACATTACTCCGCCGACTCCGCTTGAGTGCCTCAAGGCCGTTGCTCTGCTGCGCCTTGTAATGCCGGAGCGGCGAATTCTTATTGCCGGCGGGCGGGAAAACTGCTTGCGCGATCTGCACCCACTGCTTTTTGCCGCCGGAGCAGATGGACTTATGATCGGCGATTATCTTACCACCGCAGGGCGCAGACCATCCGACGACATGCGTATGCTGTCTGATCTTGGGCTGGAAATAGCAGGTATAAATGGCTGATTTCGTTGCTGAGCGCCTGTCGCGCATAAGAGAAGCAGGACATTTTCGCACCTTGCAGCATATTTCAGCGCGTGACGGAGTAAATATCGAAATAGACGGTCGCAGGCTCCTCAACTTCGGTTCCAACGATTACCTGGGATTGGCTCAAAACTCAGCAGTCAGTGTCGCCGCCATTGAAGCAATAGAAAACTGGGGCTTCGGCTCCGGTTCGGCACGCCTTATCTCCGGCTCTCTTGACCCACATCACATGCTTGAAGCATCTATCGTTCGACATACGAAGGCCGCAGCGGCACTATTGTTCAATTCCGGTTATCATGCAAACGTCGGTGGAATAGCCGCGCTGGCGGAAGAGGGCGACCTTATTTTTTCCGATCAGTTCTGCCATGCCAGCATTGTTGACGGCTGCCGTCTGTCGAAGGCTCGTCGCTTCGTTTTTTCCCATTCAAATATTTACGAGCTTGAAAATCTGCTTGCTCGCGAGCAATGTTCCGGCCAGCGCTGGGTAATTACCGAGGGCCTTTTTTCAATGGATGGGGATATTGCTCCTCTGGCTGAAATTTCGCAGTTGTGCCGTCGTTTCGGCGCACTGCTGATTGTGGACGAGGCGCATTCTTTCGGAGTGCTCGGCGAAAATGGTATGGGCGCATGGGGTTACG
>JAKQSH010000507.1 GCA_029570245.1 Deltaproteobacteria bacterium
CAGAACCTATTTCCAGGCCGAAGCGTTGAAGGCTTCGAAGGAAGACTGATATCATGTCTGCTCCAAGCACTAAACGCTGGACTGTTCTGGAGCTTCTCAATACTACTGTTGAATTTTTCGAGGGCAGGCGTATCGAGTCAGCGCGTGTCAATGCCGAGTATCTGTTGGCTTCGCTTTATAATATCAAGCGTATCGAATTATATGCGCGATTCAACCAACCCATGACCGAAGATGAAGTTGCGACTTTTCGCGATATGGTGCGCCGCCGTGCCAAAGGCGAACCGCTGCAATATATTCTCGGTGACGTTTCGTTTTTCGGACACAGAATAAAAGTCGATCCTCGTGTTCTGATTCCGCGCCCAGAAACCGAGCTTCTGGTGGAAGAAGTGATAAAAGAGCTTGCCCCGGAAGGCGCTGAGCATGAATTCATCATTGCCGATATCGGTACCGGTTCGGGCGCAATTGCCATAAGCCTTGCTCTGGCTTATCCGCATGCAAAAATATACGCCTGCGACGTTTCGGTTGACGCTCTTACTCTGGCTGACGAAAACATAAAGGCGCACGCGCTTGAGGCTCGCGTAAAGCCTCTGCGCTCGGATGTGTTTTCACGCTTCAGTGGCCGAACGGAAATGTTCGATGCCGTGGTGTCTAACCCGCCATATGTAACAACATCAGAAATGGCGGACGTGAGTCCTGAGGTGAAATGCGAGCCGGTACTGGCTCTTGAGGCCGGAATAGACGGTTTGAATGTAATTAAAACTCTTGTGCGCGATGCTGCGGATTTTCTGAAAGACGGTGCGCTTCTGGCGTTTGAATTCGGAGCGGCACAGGGGCGACAGGTCGCCGGGATGCTGGAATCTTCTGGTTTATACCGGGATGTTAGAATCGTCAAAGACCTCAACGGCCTCGACAGAATGGCGTTTGCCCGCAAAAAGAGGACGTGATTAAATAATTTTTCTCGGAGCCGGTGTGCTGTCTGTTCCGGTCGTCCTGGGAACATCCAGACCTTCTTCGTTGTATCCGGCCAGATTCCGCAGGTTCAGCATGTTGACGTTTCCACAGCTTTTGCATGTCAGTATTACGCAGCGGATTTTCTTAGGCTGTGCGCCCTGCCACGGGGAGTTCAGTTTAAGGTCGTACATTTCCGGGTCCAGGTCCCAGTTTTCTCCCCCGCACAATGGGCATGAGGAAATCTTTTCGCGGATCAGACCATAAATTTCGGCAATGGAAATAGATTTGGTTTCCGGCATTTTTTATTCCACAGACTATTCATTTGTAATTTTTTAAACAATCTTGAATGTTGAGACCAAAACCTGTAGAAAAGATTATCAGTTTTATTGCATCCTTGCAATTTCATTCGCAAGGGGAGGTGAATCTTGGAAAAAATGATCGTGAAGCCTGTATCTGAAATGTGCGGCAGCGTTAAAATCTCCGGCTCCAAAAATGCAACGCTGCCAATACTCATGGCTTCGATATTAAGCGGAGACAAGTGCACTTTTACAAATGTCCCGGATTTATGGGACGTTTCTACCACTCTCAAGCTTCTGTCGGATATCGGCGCTCAAGTGGAAAGAAGCGGACACAAAGTCACAATCGACAGCGAAGAAGTCAATCATCTTGAGGCGCCCTACGAACTGGTAAAAACCATGCGGGCTTCGGTGCTGGTGATGGGGCCGCTGCTGGCGAGATTCAATCAGGCTAAAGTATCGCTGCCCGGAGGCTGCGCCATCGGTGCACGTCCGGTTGATCAACACATCAAGGGTCTTCAGAAGCTTGGGGCGGTTATCGACATTTCACACGGCTATATAAAAGCCCGTGCCAAACGTCTGCGCGGTGCGCGTATAGTTTTCGACATGCCGACCGTTGGAGGAACAGAAAATGTGGTTATGGCCGCTGTTCTGGCCGAAGGCGTGTCGGTTCTTGAAAATTGTGCGCTTGAGCCGGAAGTGGTTGATCTGATGGACATGCTCAACGCCATGGGCGCTAAAATCAGTGGACAGGGTACTTCTACAGTCGTAATCGAAGGCGTTGACTCTCTGAAACCGCTGAAATACGAAATCATTCCTGATCGCATTGAAGCCGGAACGCTGATGTGCGCTGCTGCCCTGACCGGAGGAGATGTATTGCTCGAAGGCGCGCGGGCCGATCATCTTTCCGCCGTTATAGACAAACTACGCGAAATGGGTGTGACCGTCGAAGAGAAAGAAAACGGTTTGCGAGTTGCCAGAAAAGAACGTCTGCAGCCCATAAAAATAAGCACAGGTCCTTATCCTGGTTTTCCCACCGACATGCAGGCGCAATTCTGCGTGCTGGCGGCTGTCGCTGACGGACAGAGCAAAATAACCGAGACGATCTTTGAAAACCGTTATATGCATGTGGCCGAATTGCAGCGCATGGGGGCTGATATCGTAATTGATGGCCGCACCGCGCATATAAAAGGTGTCAAAAAATTGCAGGGCGCTCAGGTTATGGCTACCGACCTGCGTGCTTCGGCATCGCTGATTCTGGCCGGTCTTGTTGCTGAAGGTTATACCGACGTGTTGCGTATCTATCATCTGGATCGAGGCTATGAAAAGCTCGAAAAGAAGCTGCGGAAACTCGGTGCAAACATCCGACGCATGCCGGGTGGAAAGCATTAAAGACCATTTTCATGTGCAGAAAAAGCAAACCCCGCATACATTTTGCGGGGTTTATTGCACAGTTGTTCTGATTCAATCTTTTACGCAGCAGGCATACAGCGGCGCGCCATCGCACGGTGCGCTTTCATTTACATGATAACCCTGCCCGCAGCCCAGAATTATAATTCTGCACTCGCCGTTGAGGTCTTCGCAGCTCTGAATTCCGCCGCTTTCACAAAGTCCGCTGTCTGAATTGCATATTTTTCCAGAGAGCATTTCCGATGTTTCCTGGCAGGAGCCTTCTGCACAAACAGGCATCATCTGCATGCACTGACCGTTAGGAGTGTTGGCGCATTCTATTTCGCCGCAATCGCTGTCTTCTTCGCATTCTTCTACGTTTTCCTGCAGGCAGCAGCGTGCGGAATATCCGCCGGGGCAACCTCTGGAGGAATCCGCCTGATAATAACCGTCAACACAGGCCTGAGCGGATGTCGAACAGTAACCGCCGTCAAGAACGCATTCGGGAGCGTTCATCTCTATGCATTTGCCTGTCGTATCGTTGCAGAGATAATTTTCGTAAAGCTGCTGGCTTTCGTCGCAGGTCAGCGAACTGCAACTGTATGAATACTGAATGCAGTTGGGCAGACCGGAGAATCCCTGGCACCAGTCATCAGGGCAGTCGCTATCGTCGATGCATTCAATTTCCGGCAGACAGCAGCGGGCGCTGTATCCGCCTGAGCAATCAAGCGCGTCGTCAGATGCGTAATAGCCGTCATTGCAGCTGTGCGCGATATCTGTGCAGTAGCCGTCAAGTGCTGTGCAGCCTGACGGCTCAATCTGCTCGCAGAGTCCGGTATTTTCGTTGCAGGCACTGTCTTCGATGTTTGTTTCCTCCAGTATGCATTGCCCGTCGTCGCAACTGTATGCATGCTCCTGACAGCCGATTCCGCCCACGAGGTCTGCGCAGGAAGCAGCCGGACAATCTTCATCTTCATTGCATGCGATTTCGCCGGAACAGTCTTCCGGGCAACGGCAGAAGTTTTCTCCGGGACCGCAGTTGTCGTTGCCGCATTTTGTGCAGTAGAAACTTCCGTCGGGAACAGCTACGCATTCGTTGTCGTTATCCGGCGCTGCATTGCTGACCTGTTCCAGCCCGTTGCAGCATATGTCGTTTTCGTCGTTTTCATCAAAAGCGTTTCCGCTCTGGCCTTCCTTTACACAATCTTTCTGAATGCAGCACAGGCCTTCACAGTCATAGTTGTCTGAAGCCGCCTCTTCATTCTGGCGACAGTCCCGGTCCGGGCGGGCGCATCTGCCGTAATGCTGTTCACAGGTGCCGCCGTTTTCGTCTCCGTCTTCCGTTTCCGTATCGCCATCCTCGCCGGATTTGCAGACGCCATCTCGGCATTGTCCTTCGGCACCATCACTTGCTGTGCAGGCGTCGCCGTTCTGTTCCGAGTCGGGAATCCAGACGCAACTCCAGCATTCCGGTGGGTTTACTCTTGAACATTCCTGTTTTTTGCATGGAATGAACATTTCGCTTATGGGAGGATTTTCGTCACACTTTTCCAGCCATTCCTCAAGGTCTATGTCGTCATCTATTTCGTAATCTCCATCGCCTGAAACATCGCCGTCAGAGGCGTCGATGTCGCCATCTGCGGATTTTTCAACACACTCCCCGGTTTCGACGTTGCATTTGTAACCGGTGTCGCAATCGTCGTCAGACTTGCAGCCGCCAAGTGAGAAAATGGAAGTCTCAGTACATGCAGTGCAGAGCGGCCAGCACAGAGACAGTAGAAGTGCCACAGCCGACGCCTGCGCCAGCGGTTTGATTCCTGATAACATCTCAACCTCCGGGATGTGAGGAAGCTCTTTATAATGGAAGAGAATTCTATTCCTTAAACGGAATCAATCAAGCAAAATCGACAGTTGCAAACAAGTGAGCCTGATGTGCAGCTGCCTGTTTTTCAGGTAATGCAGGAAATACGCTCTGTTTCATATCACTTAAGGCCGTCAACAATGGCTTTGCCAAGCTTGTCGCGCTCGGCAGGGTTGTCTTTTAATGTCCTGCGCATTTCTTTTGTGATTTCAATATGCAGAAACCGGCAGCCCAGCATACGAAGAAGGCGTCCCTGAACGTTACTGGTCGCGCCCAGACCGCGTACATCGGGATATTTTCTGACTTTTTCGGGAGGGTATATTCTGTTGAAAGTGTAGAATGCGTCCATGAACCATTCTCCCTGGTTTTCTTTTGTGCCCGGACTGAGAACAAAATCAACACCTTCGTGTTTTTCGCGGGTTTCGTAGCCGTGCAATTGAACGAAGGCCGCTTTGTGCAGTTTCTGAGCCGCCGCCGCCGTCAAATCCTGAAAAAGCGTGTCTGGATTATGCGCCAGATCGAATTCGCTGTTTTTATACGGCGATTTACCTTTTTGTCCGTAACGATGGAAGTCCGAGAAATAAACCGCACGAATGGGGAATGCATTGAAAATGCCTTTGGATATAACATCGGTATGCACGTCCCATATCGCGTGCGGCGCTTGAATTACGATTTCGGTTTCCAGCTTGCCGAGCCTGAAAATGTAGTAGCCTCCTCCTGCTTTTGTATTGCTGTCCGCTTCAAGAATAAGCCAGTGTCCCTGTTTTCCATTGTATTCTTTCAGTCGATAGCCGGTTCCTTTCAATTTAGAGGCCAGCTCTTTCGCCTTTGCCGCGTCTATTCTGTCGATAACCGAATACAGCTCTTCGACAACTTTCCTGATTTTTTCGCGACTTGCCGTGTCAGGCGGATTGTAGGTTTTGTTCTTCCACAGCATATTCAAGTATTCCGGCTCTCCGTATTTCTGCAGTGATTTTTCCAGCAGGTTTGTTTTTGCGCCGGCATGCGCATTGTTTGTGCATGAATGGCATATCAGAAGCGCCAGAAAAAGTAACGAAGTCAGTGCAGCTTTCATTTTTCCATGCTCCCCAAAATATCCCCATATTCAAAATCCACGGCCTCAAATACGATCTTCTAATATAATAATTGCCTGAATTTTGCACTCAAATTAATCGTTTTTCTGGAAAATATGCTATCATATTTAAATACGGAAGATTTGCGTAAACGAGCGGCAAAAACAGTAAACACATAAAAATCAAGTTGTTACAGAGTAAAAGCTGTATAGGAATATGAAAGAAAAAAACGAGTGTCGCAGGCGGTGTATTTTTGATGTCAGAAGCTTTTTTCTGCTGCTTCTGCTGCTTTCTCTTTGTGCCTGTCCTCCTGCGCCCAAAGACCCGGTGGGGCGGATGGTGAGAATCGGGGATTTCGAAATAGATGCAACAGAAGTCACCCGCGCTCAGTATGCCGAATTCTTACAGGCTGAGGTTCCTCTCCCTGAAGATGCCGAATGTGCCTGGAATAGCAGTCGTGAGCCGTCCTGTGAATGGACGACCGGCCTGTTTTACGATCTTCCGGCCAACTGTATTAACTGGTGCAGTGCGCGTGATTATTGCGCATGGGCAGGAAAACGTCTCTGTTCCGGCGACATGAACAATCCTCAAAATGACGAATGGTATATCGCCTGTTCGGACCATGGGACAAAAAAATATCCATACGGTAATGAATATCGTGCTGAATATTGTAATGGTTACGATTTCGGAACTCTCGGCCCGGAAGCACCGGCGCATCTGTCCGATTGTGAAGGCGGAGTGTCCGGGCTTTACGATATGAGCGGTAATCTCATTGAATGGACGGGTGTCTGTCGCGGTGACGGCAAACAGGCTTTCTGTGTGTTGCGTGGCGGAAGCTTCAGCAACGACGCCGAAGTGCTGGCCTGCGATTATGACTTCGGGCGCGATAATCTGCGTGATATCAGCAACGAACTTATTGGATTCCGTTGTTGCAGGGATGTTTCAGAGTGATGGTTATGGGAAAAAGATTATCGGGTGCATGGGGGATTTTTTCTGCTGTTTTTGCAGTTGCCGTTTTATGTTTGTTCGTATGCAGCTGTGGAGAAGAACGAGAATATCCTTACTGTGGCGCAGCCAGAATAACATACGGTACGAAAAACGGCGAGTTGCTTTCTTCCCCGCCGGATGTGGAACTTGATGAAATACCTGAGCTTTCTTCGTCTGAACTTCCGTCAGATTCATCTGATAGAGTTGTTGTTCGTGACGGTCTGTGGCGCCTTACTCAGGACCTGAAAGACCTGGGAGAGGCTGAATCCTCAGATAAAATCCGCCTGCTTATTTCTCTGCCGATGCGCAATGTTGAGCGACTGGATTCATGGCTCGAGAAAGTCTATGACCCGGAAGCAGAGGAGTATCTTAATTTTATCTCTGCTTCCTGTATAACCAGTATGCATGCTCCCAGGCCGGAATCAATCGCACGGCTTGCGGCATATTTCAGAAAATACGGAATGAAAATCAATCGCATCTCTGCAAACCGCCTGATGCTTCTGCTTGAAGGCACTGTCGAACAGGCTGAGGCTGCCTTCGATTTCGAAGCTCACCGCGTCATCAGAGTTCAGCGTGCAGATTTTGCGGCACGTTCCGATCTGAGTGTTCCAGAATGGCTGGCCGCCGATATCGACGCCGTGCTGGGGATTCAGGATTTGCCGGACAACCCGCAACTGCCGGAAGATACATACGAACCTGTTATTGTTCCCTATGCCGGTCGTGTGTCTCCGATACAGATAAGAAAAGTATATGGCGTGCTTGACTATGCCGAGAAAGGTATGGTCGGACAGGGGCAGAGTATAGGAATCATACTTGGCTCTATTTGCCGTGAGAGTGATTTGCAGAGCTATTTCAGCAGTCTTGGAATTGAACGCAGCGGCTCCTTCGAGTGGAAATTCACTGATTATCCGCCGACTTCATTTTCGCTGGAAGCTGCAATCGACATTCAACTGAGCGGCGCAATTGCTCCCGGAGCTGATCTTATTGCATATGTGGCGGCAGGAAACCGCGATTTCGATCTGGTCTGGGCGACAAACGAAGCCATAGGGGAAGGGCGCGTTTCGGTCATAACATATTCATTCGCGCATCAGGAAGTGATTGCCGCCTGGGAACTGCAGGAAGCATACAGCCGCATGGCGAAGCTGGGCGCAGCTCAGGGGATCAGTTTCTTTTCTGCCTCAGGCGATTCGCGCAGTGTGGACACTCCTTCAAACAGCCCATGGGTTACAGCTGTCGGTTCCACTTATTTAACCTTGGATGACGACTGGGAGCGTATCAAGGAAATCGACGCATGGTTCGGAGGTCGAGGCCGCAGCGAACTTTTTCTAAAGCCTGACTGGCAACGCAGCGTTGATCCTGAAAGTCTGCGGCGCTCCACTGTGGATTTGTCGCTGCATTGTATGGCGAATATCCAATCAGATTCGTTCTTCGTTTTCTCTCGCGGAAAATGGAGTGTTTCCGGCGGTACGTCGCTGGCTGCTCCGCTTCTGGCCGGAATGACAGCCGTTGTCAACCAGGCTCGCGGAGAAAAGGGGCGTCTGGGCTGGATAAACCGAACGCTTTATACAAACGCGGAACTTCAGAAAACATTTTTCGACGTTACCGAAAGCTGGCTGCCTCCTGAAGAAGCTGAAAAAGGCTGGGACGCCGGCACCGGCTGGGGTTCGCCGGATATGCGCGCATGGGTTGATGTGATTCCTTGAAAGAAGCGGAATTTAATGAGATAATATCGAACCTTTTGTAAATTTGTCATCCTTGAGCGGGATGCTTTTTGAGCATAAAACACAGTAACTTGTGAGAGACAGCAAAGGAGTATATGTGAAACTGGCCTTTGCGGCGATTTCGACGCTTTTTATCGTGCTTCTGAGTGCGCTGGCACTGTATTTCTCGGAAGCCGCAGGATACATTGACCATCGTTTCGGCGATATGGTTATAAAAATCCGTGGTTTGCGACACTGTGATGCTCCGGTCGTGCTGCTACGCATCGACAGAGCGGCGGTCGAAAAAATCGGTCGTTTGCCGTGGGGGAAATCTCAGGCTGAGGCTGTTCTGGACGCCATCGAAAAACTGGGACCCAGACGGATTATTGTTGGGGCAGGCCCAGAAATTGTTTTTCTTGAACCGGAACTCATAAATAACCCCAGGCTTATTAAACCGATTGACTGGCAACTGTCGCACGGTGACGAAGATACGCCTCTGCTGTTGAACATCAGTGATTCTGACGGCGTCGTCCGGCATTTGTACAGCCGTCATCCTAATCCGGGTGTCAGAGGCATCGCCTGGCAATATGAAGCTATCGGTATAAAACCTGAAGTTTCTGAAATCGGAGTGAATTTCGTCGGCCCGCCCAACAGCATCTCGAACCTTTCTGTGGCGGATGTCGTGACTGGCTCCATGCCGCGCGATTTTCTGAAGGGCAAATTCGTTGTAATAGGACTTGACCTGCCTGGATTTACGCGCGTTCTGTCTTCTCCGGTTTCTTCGAATGATCACCCGCTTTCAGAAGCCGAATTTCATGCACATGCGTTGATCACACTGCTTGAGGGCAGCCGAATAAACCTTCTCGGAATAGGTTGGAGTCTGCTGTTGCTGGCGCTGCTTACTGTCTGTCTATGGCTTCTTTTTCTGCCTTCTACCTTCAGGCGCAATATTTTTGTGGCGCTGGCTGCCGGTCTTCTGCTTTCTGCTGTTGCAGTGGTGCTGCTGCTTACCATCAATCTGATTCTGCCTGTTACCGGATTCGCCACCGCCATTCTGCTGACTTTCGTCATATCTTCAGAGCAGAAGTCCAGAACCTTGCAGGAGCGAGTACGGAATATCGCCAATACTTCCACTTGGGAATTGACTCTGCACCCAGGAGCCGGCGATATAAACAACATGAGCGTAGATGAAATATGGCAACGTCTGGTCGGTTTTGCTTCTGTTCATCTCTCTCCGGCAGGGATGGCACTGGCTCTTCCTGTAGATGCCGGCGAGAACCGCATCAAATTTGATCACTTTTTCGGAATGTCGGAATCGGACATCCGTGAAAACCGCCGCGATCTGTCGCGCATGCCTTATGCCGCCATCCTTACCAGGCCGGAAGTTACCCGTGTTGACCGCTTTATGAAGGAAGAAAACGGAACAGTAAGCTTTCTTGTTCCCCTGTTTTATCCTTCAAAGTTGATGGGCATATGGCTTTTGAATTTCAGGCTTAAGGAAAACATCGTTGATGAACGCATGAATTTCCTGCTGATGGTTGGTCAGCAGGTGGCGCGCATGCTTTATCATAGCCGTATGAATACCGAAGAACGTAAAAGCAGTATCGGTTACTCTTTCGACTGGCTCGAAAAGCAGGTCGCAAATATCGACCGCATTGTAGGCAATCTTATTCGCGAGAAGGATGTTTATCAGTCCGTACTGGACGGTCTTCTCGAAGGTGTTGCCTTTACGGACATGTTCGGGCGGGTTCTGCACATGAGTGTGTCGATGAAATCCATACTGACCGGACTTTCTGTCAACCCTGAAGAGGTCAACACTCTGTCGGCTCTTTTAAAGGAACTGGGCATTGCCGTAGACGGCGACGTTTCCAGCCGCCTGCTTCAGCTTAACGACAGAAACTCGGAAAATGTATTCAACGTAAATGGCTATTACTTTGTGCTGCGCGTGCTTTATTCCAGCAAAGACGCCGAGCATCCTCTGCCCGAAGGCATGCTGCTGCTGGCGTTGAAAGGTGAATGTTCGGCGCTCCCCGGATCACAGAATACCGCCCGCGCCGGCGACGAGTTTACTGAAGATGGAAGGTAGAATTATCTTACTGCGATGGAAGATGTGTTTGCCATTTTTCCTTCGCGTGGGCTTGATAACTCGATTCTGATTCCGATCTATATCGGGCTTCTTATCCACGCATTCTTCATAGAGTCCCTGGGCTGGTCTTATGCCGGTCTGGTGGTTTCCGGGTATCTCGCGTCTGTTTTCGCCATTGCCCCCGAAGCCGGTCTGGTAATCTCAATCGAAATCGTCACTACATACGGAATAGTATATTTCATAAGCGAATATTTTTCCCGGCGCGGCTGGTGGCACAGTTTTTTCGGACGTGAGCGGTTTCTTTTTTTCTTTATT
>JAKQSH010000217.1 GCA_029570245.1 Deltaproteobacteria bacterium
GGTCGGAAGCGGAAATCTGGTCGGTCTTCCGGGGCAGACCGCCGAGCATCTGGCTGAAGATATTGTTGATTTTGCACAATATCCCTACGAAATGATATCTGTCGGTCCTCTTATTCCCAGCGAACATACCGATCTGGCCGGAATGACTCCGCCGCCGATGGATTTGCCGCTGCGTGTGCTGGCGCTGGCCAGAATCAATGCGCCGGAAGCACATATGCCCACGACTACAGCTTTGTGTTCGATATCAAAAGAAGCACGAGTGCGGGCGCTGCAATCAGGTGCGAATGTCGTTATGATAAATTTCACGCCGCGTGATGTTTCGAAGGATTACAACATCTACGAAAAATCGGCTTGCGGAGGAACGGAAAACTGCATGGAATGCACCCGTCAGGTTTTTGCCGATCTCGGATTGACCGTTTCCGAAGGGTTCGGTGACGGAATGCGAGCAGGAAGGAATTGAAAAAAATGCCGCGCATCGAACATGATCTTCTGGGCGAAATCGAAATTCAGGACGACGCGCTGTGGGGGATTCACGCCGAACGCGCCAGACGGAACTTTCCGCAGACAGGGCGAAAGAGTTCCCGATCATTTATCCGCGCTTTCGGTCTGGTGAAAGAAGCTGCGGCATTGGCGAACCTGGACATCGGCAGCATTTCGAAAGAAACAGCCGACGCCATAGTAAGCGCCGCGCGTGAACTGCAATCCGGCCAGCTTGACTCTCATATTATTGTTGACGGGCTTTCCGGCGGTGCCGGAACATCTCTTAACATGAATGTCAACGAGGTAATAGCAAACCGCGCAAATATCATTCTGGGAGGAGAAGCCGGGAAGTATGCACCCGTTCATCCGCTTGACACTGTAAATCTGCATCAGTCCACCAACGACGCCTACCCGACGGCGCTCAGAATTGCGGCATTGTGGGAACTGGACACTCTTGAAAAATCAATCATCCGTCTGCAAAGCATGCTGCAGCAGAAAGAGCACGAATTTGCAGACGTGATAATGGTTGGACGTACGCAATTGCAGGACGCTGTCCCCATGACAGCCGGGCAGCTGTTCGGCACATATGCGGAAGCCTTCGCTCGCGACCGCTGGCGGGTTTTCAAATGTGTGGAAAGAATCAAAATCGTCAATATGGGCGGAACAGCTATCGGGACCGGCATCGGGGCGCCGAAGAAATATATTTTCAAGGTTATCGAACACCTGCGCAATCTGAGCGGTCTGCCGCTGGGGCGTGCAGAAAATCCGGTTGAAGCCACCGCGAATCAGGATGCGATTGTCGAAATCGACGGTATCCTGTCGGCTCTGGCCGCAAATATCATAAAGATCGCAAACGATTTGCGCATACTCTCCACGCCTGCAATCGGTGAAATAGAACTGCCTCCGGCGCAGGCCGGTTCGTCCATAATGCCGGGAAAAATCAATCCTGTGATTCCAGAATATGCGGCGCAACTGGCGATTGAGGTAATCGGCGGGCACAACGTCATCACGCATGCTATCGCACAGGGAACGCTGCAACTCTCGCAGTATTTTCCTCTGGCGGCCTGGCGTCTGCTAGACAATCTGCAACTGATGCGTAACGCCTGTGATGCCTTGGCAATGCGCTGCATATGCAATTTGAAAGTCAATCAAACCGTCTGCCGCGAACACCTCGAACATTCGATGTCCATCGCCGCAGCTCTGATACCGGAAATCGGCTACGAAAAAGCACAGGCAGCAGTATTGCAGGCAAAAGAGCAGGGCATTTCCCTTAAAGATGCGCTTATCGGCCTTGGTGTCGGAGCCGGATTGATTGAGGAGGCGCTTTCGCCTGCCCGCCTGCGCAAACTCGGCAGCGACTGACTTTTTACAGGAAATAATAAATCAGACGTATTCCGGCGTTGAAGTAGCCTGAAGGAACATCATTGCCAGTCAGAACATGATGTTTTTCGAACACAACGCCCATTCCAAGTTGCGGGATTATAAAATAAGAAAAACCTGCATAATATTGCAGTCCCAGAAGTGTTTTCCAGCTGTCTGCCTTTGATGCCTTGAATGAATAAGGCCCAAGTCCGCCGCCGAAGTATGGCAGAAACGGTGTGAAATCAAGCTGATATTCAATTCCGGCTGATGGGGCGAGCATGTGATATTTCTGGTCTGCGGAAGGATCAGACAGCATATATTCGAATTGTGCCTTCAAATGAAAGGAATCCCAGAAACGCCATCCGACGCCTGCAGACACGAACATGCCGTCTTTTTTGCCGTCAAGTCCGTATTGGAGATTGTAGCCGCTGCTGAATTCCGTTTCCCAACCCGGATATCCGGCGTCGGCAATGCAAAACGCAGGCCGGAAGAGAAGGGCGGTTATAATCAACATTTGCGCAAACAGAATCCGCATTTTCCATATCCGAATGCAGCTGGAATATTGAGACATTAGCGTATTTTGACGCACATATGCAAATGGAAGCTGAAAAAAGATTCATATATAAGGGAAAAGGTTGACAGTTTGACGGGTATTCTCTATATTCACCATCCAAGTGAAAACGTATCAGGATGTTTGATCTAAGGAGAATCTAAAGTGGCGACAACAAAAGCCCCCAAAATTTCACAGAAAGAACTGCGGCAGCCCGATGAATTCCAGACTCTTGGAGAACGCGCTCTTCAGCATATCACCGACAACCGCAAATGGTACATCCTCGGAATAATCGCTCTTTTCGTCATCGCCGGAGTGGTGTCGGGTGTAAGAGCGATTATCGACCACAGAACTGAAAAAATTTCCAAAATGTATGCGGATGCGCTGGAATCGTTTGACGCTCCGATCGTTGAAGAAAACGAAGAAAACAAGGAAAACAAACCCGAAGGTTTGTATTTCCCGACTGAAGAAGCGAAATATCTGGCGGCCCTGCAGAAATTCGAAAGTCTGCAGCAGAGCTACAGCGGCTCCAATTTCGGCTACATGGCGTTGTTCTATATCGGCGATTGTCATTTCAAACTCAAGCGTTACGACAAAGCTGCTGAATATTACGCCAGATTCACAGACGAAGGCAGTTCCGATCTCGATTCCCTCAAGTTCGTCGCCCGCCACAATCTGGCCCAGGCCCTCGAAATGCAGGGCAAACTGGATGACGCAATAAAACAGTACGACGAAATTCTGAACTCCTCAGACAAAGTCTGGCGCGAACAGGCGTATTTCTTCAAAGGATATCTCCTTGAAAAACAGGACAAAAAGGAAGACGCCGTTAAAATGTACGAGAAAATGATCGAAGAGTTCCCGGAATCGCAGCTTAAATCGAAAGCCGAAAAGCGTCTTATGATGCTCAAGGGCTGAAGAAAGAGAGCAGAGAAGGGCGCATGGACTTTTCGCCTTCAATTCAAAAACAGTACAACAGCCCCTGGATTTCAGCTGTAACGTTCCTGGGGCTGTTGTTTTTGCTGCTGTCTGTTGCAGCCTGTCAAAGCGGCCCTGCAAAAAAGCCGCCTGAGCTACGCAATTCCTATAAATATCCCGGAAATCTCGGTGTGGCTGTTGTATGGCGGACAGAAATAACTGACCGTTCTTCGCTGTTTATGGACCCTGATCCGCAGGAACACGGCATGGCAACACGCGACGGCGATTTTGTTTATGTCGGCGGCAGATCGAAAAAGCTGTTTAAAATTCGGGCAAAGACAGGCCAGATCGTATCCAGACTCAACCTCGAAGAAGAATTTTTCTCCAAACCGGTTATCCATGGCGAAGAGCTGTTTATTGGCACGTCTTCCGGTCAGCTCATCTGCTGTGACAAGAACACGCTGTCCGAAAAATGGCGCTATGAAGCTAAAAGTGAGATCGTTGCTCCACCGGTTTATAAGGACGGCGTGCTGTATTTCGTCACTCAAAACGATACAATGACAGCCATCAGTGCCAACGGCGGAAAATTCATATGGGAATACCGTGAAGAGTTTCACGGCACAATGTCAATAAGACGGCACTCTGCGCCGCTGGTTCTTGAAGACGAAGTCGTCGTCGGATTCACGGTCGGAACCGTTGCGGCATTCAATCCGGCAGACGGTGAAATGCTGTGGCGGCGCGATCTTGGAGAATCAGACAGGTTCAACGATGTTGACGCCAGTCCGATATATCTGGATGGAAAAATAATAACGGCATCTTTCGACGGGTCGGTGTATTGCCTTAACGCCGAGACCGGAGACCCGGTATGGAAGACTCCCATAAAATCGACATCTTCAGCGACGATAATTAAAGGCAAACTTTATCTTTCCTCGACAGAAAACGGCCTCTATTGTCTGAACCCTGAAACTGGTGAAATCGAATGGTATATGGAATTCAGAGAGTTCCACAATAAAGGGTTGCTGCGCGACGCAAAAGAGGGGGCTCTATCAAAACCGGAAGCATACCGTGACCGTTACCTTGTGTTTACCAGTTCAAATTCCGGCCTGTATTTCGTCGATATCATAACTCAAAGACTGATAGAGGCTTTTACGCCCGGCGTTGGAATCTCTGTCGGACCGACAGTTTACGGAAACACGGTCTATGCGCTCTCGAACGGCGGTTATCTTTATGCGGTAACCCTGACACCTAAAGGTTCTCCATGGCGTAAAGACTGGTGGATTGAAAAGTAAAAAAAATACATCTTCTTCTACTATTACGCGCCCTCCAGCACAAACGCACTCAGCTATACAAATGAAGTTTCTGCACACTTCTTGTTTAAGGTGAAGAAAACAGCCTTTTTTGTTCAGAAATGACTTCATATTGAGATAGACAATCTATTGTTTTTGCTGTCGTTACCGTCAATAACCGGACTCGCCGACACCCCCCTGCATTATTCCCATAAGATATATTATGTAAAGCAGTGCTTGTGGATAAGTCGATTTTTTTTGTGCACTGAAAATACGGTCGCCCTTCGTGCGTCGATTTATTTCCTCAAAGAATCTTGACCGCATGCTGGACTTTTAAGTATAAAATAGTAATTCAATTGAGATCAAACGCCGAGGATGGGATTTGTAAAACAAGTACAGAGGATTTTGCCATGAAGATATGCCCTAATTGCGGAGCAGAAAACGAACAGGACGCAACCTTCTGCATGAGTTGCGGTTTCGATCTCGCGAATAAAAAAGCAAACAGCGTTGCGAACAGCGGCAATATATGCCCCGGTTGCAAGGCCATCATGTCTTCTGATGCGGTTTTCTGCAGCAAATGCGGTACAAAACTTTCCGGCAATAGTGACGTGCAGGCTTCATCCGGTGGAAAAACCATGTTTTTTGGAGCCATGCAGGAAAAAGGCAAAGGCAAACTCATTCTGGTTCGCGGCGGCGGCATGGAAGGAATTTCATACAGCCTGCAAAGCAATGACCACCTGGCCGGGCGTGAAGAAGGTTTTATTCTGTTCCCGGACGATAAATACTGTTCACCCAGGCATGCCAATTTCTTTTATTTCGGCGGTAAGCTGTTTGTCGAAGATCAGAACAGTCTGAACGGCGTGTATGTCAGAA
>JAKQSH010000224.1 GCA_029570245.1 Deltaproteobacteria bacterium
AACGGCATCGACGAGGACTGTTCGGGCCATGACGCGCGTCAACCGGAGCATCTTTCGAACTGGGGCAGCGCCCCGGACGACGAATTTCTGGCGCGACGCATCGAAAGCCTGATGGATGAGTACAGCGTTTTTCTCATCACCATCGACGCCTGGCGTTCCGACCGCGCCGGATTCATGGGTTACGAACGCAACGTAACTCCGCATCTCGATAAACTGGCAGAAGAAAGTATAGTATTCAAGAGGGCTTATTCGGCTGCACCCACAACGCCCCAATCCACTCCGGCATTTGTGACCGGCCTGTATCCGTCGCAGATAAAATGGGACCGCTACACCAATTTCCCGGTTCTGCGCAAAGAGAACCGCACGATGCTGCAAAGCTTTTCCGACTCAGGCTATCATGTGGCAGGCGTGTTTTCGCACTGGTACTTCGAAAAACGCGGCCTTGATCGCGGCGCCGACTACTGGGACAACCGCGCCTTTCGCGCCAACGGACACTCCGAGATTTCCACCAGCGGGCATCTGGTGGCGCGCAACGCCATCGAACATCTTAAAAGCCTTGACCGCCGCGTAAAAAAAGTATTCATGTGGACGCATTTCATAGACCCGCACTGGCTTTACGTAAAGCACGACGATCTCGATTTCGGCAACGGGCGGCAGGACCGCTACGATTCGGAAGTGGCCTTCACAGACCGTCAGGTCGGACAACTTATTGAATACGTTAAGGGTACCCGCTTCTGGGACAAGGCCGTCATAATAGTCACCGGCGATCACGGCGAGGAATTCGGTGAACACGGGCGGGATTTTCACGGCGCACAGGTTTATGAAGAATCGGTGCGCGTGCCGTTGCTTATCCGGGTTCCGCACGTCGGTTCCCGCACGGTCGAAAAGCCGGTCAGTCAGATCGACATAGTTCCGACGATTTTCAACCTGTGCGGGCTGGACACGAATCTTCAGCCGCGTCAGGGGCATTCGCTGCTGCCGCTGGTTCTTGGCTCGGAAGATAACTACCCCTGGCCGGTCTATTTCGAAAAACTCAAGTCTCCCACTTTCCCCTGGAGCATGCAGGCGCTGGTGGACGAGCGTTGGAAACTGGTTTACCGCCCGGAAGAAAACATGTATGAACTTTACGATCTTCAGCGCGATCCGCTGGAAAAGACCAATCTTTACAACAGCCTGCCCGAAATGGCGGCGCGCATGCGTCAATCCTTCCAGGATTTCAGGCTGCTTACGCTTACCAGTTACGGCGGTTGGTATGATCTGGCCGCCGGTCGCTGAAAAGAGACTTTCAGGTAAACATTTCCGCCATTTTTTCCGCCTGCCCGTTATTTGATTAACGCCGCATTCTGAATGTATCGTAACCTCAGTGAAATCGCATGAAAAGGCACTGAAGAGCACATTGAACGCCTGTTCAGGTCAAAAAAGGCTCCCGGCAATATTAATTGTTCATTTTTACTTGCGTTTTTGTCCGTGTTGTACTAGATCGTGTATTCAATTAAGAAGTTGTAAATTTGCCGTAGATTCACGAGGACCGCATGAGCGAAAAAAATACCATAGTACCGGTTCCCGTCAGGGGGAAGTCGAAGGCAAAGGTCAACCTTATCCTTAAAATAGTGGATAGGCGTTGGGACGGGTATCACATGGTGGATACTCTTATGACTCCCATTTCTCTGGCGGATGACATCAGCGTTGGAATGGCAAACGAAGGCGGCATCGTCATCGAATGTCCCGGCGCTGAACACCTCGAAAACGCAGGCAATCTTGCTTGGAGAGCCGCTGAAGCCTTTTTCGAGGCCGGACGCATCCGACAGGAAGACCGCAACTTAAGAATCCGCATAAAGAAAGAAATTCCAGAGGGTTCGGGCCTGGGCGGCGGCTCTTCGAACGCCGCCTTCACGCTGTGCGCGCTGGCCGCATTGTGGCCCAAACGCGTTTCAGACGCCCGACTTTTTGAAATCGCCGCAAAACTGGGGGCGGACGTGCCGTTCTTCATGCTGGGGGAACCGCACTGGATGACCGGCATCGGCGATACTTTCGACCTCGAAGTCAAGCTGCCGAAGCTGTGGATGGTGCTGGCGAATCCCGGCTACAGCGTGTCCACCAAGGATATTTACGACAAGTTCCGTTCTCGTAATAATTTGACAATCGACAGTGGAAATGGTAGGAAATCCGTTTGCTGGGCCTCTGTGGAGGAACTTGCAGCCTCATTGTCCAACGATCTTGAGGCAGTAACAATAGAAAAGCATCCTGATCTTTTCCAGATGAAACTGGCCATGAGAAAGGTCGGGGCAATTGGGGTGTCTATGTCCGGTAGTGGACCCACCCTTTTCGGCCTGTTTGACACCAGGAGTAAAGCCGAAGAGGCGACGGAACGGTTGCAGCAGAAATTCGCGGGTTACCGTTTGTGGGTCGCGTCAAGCCAATAGGAGGAAGTACGATGGATATCACCGAGGTGAAAGTGTTTCCGGTCAACGAGGACAAGCTTAAGGCTTACGTGACTATAACCCTTGACAATTCCTTCATCATCAGAGACCTGAAGATCATTGAAGGCAACAAGGGCTATTTTGTGGCAATGCCCAGCAAGAAGCGCAAGGACGGAAGTTTCAAGGATATCGCTCATCCTCTGAATTCCGAAACCAGACAGAAAATGGAAGATCAGGTAATGGAAGCCTACCGCAGCGAACTCGACAATATCGCCAAAGGCGGCCCTATTCCTGTTGAGTCGGATGAGGAGCAGGACGCCATCTAGAACATCCTGCAAGAGACGAGTTGGGGTGTCGTCAAGCGGTAAGACACAGGATTTTGATTCCTGCATCCGGAGGTTCGAATCCTCCCACCCCAGCCAAACCTTTGCACCCAGAAAGAGAATGCAATGCTTGAAGCACTAGAATTGAAAGCCATAAAGAGAGACAGCAGCGGTAAAGGCGCGGCCAGAAGCCTCAGAAGAGACGGACTTGTTCCCGCCGTACTCTACGGAAAAGACATTGAGCCGATCCATCTGAGCATCAAGCCCGAACAGATACTTGAAGCTCTCAAGCTGCCGCGCGGCAGAAACACCATTCTCAACGTCGCAGTCGAAGGCGATAAAAGCTATTACGCCATCATCAAAGACGCGCAGTTCGACGTTTTGAGCCGCAAGCCCGAACACTTCGATCTCATGCTGGTTGAAGCCGGCAAACCCATCGAAATCAGCGTTCCGATGGCGCTGGTGGGCAAATCGGTAGGCGAAGGCAAGGGCGGTTATTCCACCCTCATGCGCCGCAAAACCAAAGTCAGCTGCGCCCCCGAAAACATTCCGGCTGTCATCGAAATCGACATCAGCGCCATGGATATCGGCGATAGACTCAGCATCGCCGACATCAAGCTGCCCGAAGGCGTCAAGGCCATCTATAAAGACAACTTCGTCGTGGCCGACATCAAGGGCGGACGCGGAGTTGTCGCAGCTGCTGAAGCCGCTGCCGCAGCCGAAGGCGCCGAGGGCGAAAAGCCTGCAGCCAAAGCCGCCCCCAAAAAGAAATAACTTAAGGCAGAGCTCCCGTGAAACTTGTTGCCGGCCTTGGCAACCCAGGGGCAGCCTATGCTGGTACCCGTCACAATATCGGCCAGATTGTCGCAGACAATCTGGCCGAACGTCTTGCTGCGTCTTTGACGCGTGTGAAATTCCGCTCGCGTTTCGATCTTTGTTCGCGCTCCGGCGAAAAAATTCTGCTTATGGTTCCGCAAACTTACATGAACCGCTCCGGCGAAGCCGTTTCGGAAGCCATGCATTTCTATAACATGGAACTGGCCGATATTCTGGTGCTGCATGACGATCTCGACCTGCCTTTCGGACGCCTCAAAGTCGTCAGCGGCGGCGGAACCGGCGGTCACAACGGTCTGGCGTCTATAGTGGAAAGATGCGGCGGGAAGGATTTCGTGCGGCTGCGCATCGGTATCGGTCGTCCGCGCCACGGTGAAGAAATCAGCGATTATGTGCTGAACCGCTTTTATTCGGACGAGCAGCAGCATCTTGAAGATATCGTCAGCGCCGCAAGCGACGCCGCACTTGCCATACTGGAAGAAGGCCACACAAAAGCCGCCAACCGCTTTAACGGAATGAAGCTGCTGCCGGAAACGGAAGGCGAAGAAAAATAATCAATGCGCGCACATTGATTGCTACGCTTTCTTCTACTCCGTTTTTATTTCCCTTATCTTCAGTCTGCCTATCAGCGCCGCGATTTTCATCTGGGCCTGGGCTCCGCCCTGTGCAAAAGCCAGGTGCGTCACGTCGGCGGGGAACTGTCCCCATGACGGATCGACAGAAAGCCATTCGTCGCCCGCCAGCACTTCGGCCCAGGCATGGAACCCGAAGCCGCCGATTTCGGGAGCGTAAACTATGCCTGTTACTTCGCGGGCCGGAATTCCCACCGCGCGCGCCAGAGCCACAAAAAGCACGGCGTGCTCACCGCAATCGCCTTCCATGCTGTCAAGCACATCCAGCGCATTCGAAAAACTGGGAGTGTATTTTTTTTCGACTTCGTCGTAGACCCAGTGCAACAGTTTTCCTGCGGCATCTTCAATCGTGGTGCTGCCCGCCGTGATTGTCCGCGCCAGTTCCACAATGCGCGCGTCTCCGCTCTGAATGCGTTCGTCAGGGCTGGTGTGTTCCAGCGCTTTTGCAGACTCTTCCGGTTTCCAGGCGTGCGAGCCGACAGTTTCGCGTCTGACGCGCAGCAGGGCGGCTCCGTCCGGCAGAGTCTCCCATTGCTGACGCCGGGTGTTTATTTTTAGCTCATCGGCGTCTATGCCTTCAAAAACTGCGCGCAGGGCGGCGGCGTTTTTCTGATTCCCGATATTCTGCGGGGTTTTTATCAGCGTGGCGGCCATGAAGTCGGCCAGATATTCGCCGGAGCGCACCTGTTCTTCGCTTTCGAGCAGGGCCGTCATAAAGCCCGCCACCTTCATTTCGAGCAGGCGCCCGTTCATGTCGTACCAGCTGGTCTGCGGCAGATGAGCCTCCTTGATTTCGCCTTCAAAACGCACCACATCCAGCGGCACTCCGGCATACAGACGCTTTTCGCGCGCCGTCACGCGGTTGACGCTTGTCAGGCGCATGTTGACGCTGGGATCATAAACATGCGAGACGATTTCGTTTTCCGGGTCCAGCTTTCCGGCGGCAATGGCGGCTTCGTTCGAAAGCAGTTCGTAGATGTTTTCCGGTTCGTAATCCAGTGTTTTTTCGCTCTTCGCTCCACCGACGACTGAAATCTGTTTCCATCCGTTGTCGTCTTTTCTTATTTCCATCACGGTTTCGCCGGATTCCGATTTCAGGCTGTAATGCATATGCAGCAGCGCGCCGCCTGTGCGCTCGTAGCTGCGCTTCGAAAGCGTGCGCAGTTCCTGAGTACGTCCCATCGCTTTGATGCGGAACGCCACTTCCTCTTCGGTGTCCACGACACCCGGCCTGTCAAGCCTTGTCGCCATGCGCAGATAGCCGACCTTGCCGCCTGCAAAATACAGGCCGTACCAGTTTTCACCGGCCTGCCTTTCGAGCAGTTGCGCGTTGAAGTCGGCGTCGGCGGCCTGAAGCTGTGTCTGCAATGTCGCAACCGACAGGACGAACAGAATGAGCAGTAGAAGTTTGCGCATGAAAAAACCTTCCGCGTATCGGCTTCGCAATGCCGGGACAGTAGCATCCGAGAACACTTTGTACACAGTTTAATCTTCGAGGAAGCCGCTGCAAAACAAAAAAACGGCGGAGCCTGTTGACTCCGCCGTTTACCGGTTTTTCGCGTCAGAAGCGCTTACGCTTCCTGAGCTTCCGCTTCTTTCTTTGTCGCTTCAGCTTCGGCTTCGCGAGCTTCGCGTTCCTCTTTCTGACGTTCGGTTTTGCGGATGAAGTTTCTGAAGACCAGAACCAGTATCGGGCTGGAAATGGCGATGATGCCGAAAATCAGCCACATCATTTCGGGGCCGTTATACCACTGACGCGCGCCTGAAACCACGTCGTTAAGGACGCCTTCGGGGCAGTACTTGGTAAGCAACAGACCCGACAGCCAGCCGTTAAGCGGCTTGGCAATGAACATCGGCAGAGCCGCCAGGCTCATGTAAGTGCCTTCGCGTCCGCGCGGGGCGATGGTTACGGTGTATTCCGAAAGGCGCGGCGACCAGATCAACTCGCCGAATGCGAAAATGACTATCTGCAGCAGGATCAGCGTCAGGAATCCGTTCTCGTAAGTCCAACCCAGGGCCAGGAAGAATTTGGCCGGAATGGCCAGGGCGAACACGGAAGAAGCCGAAACGAAGGTGCCGACGATGATGAGCCTGAACACGGTGAACTTCATTACGATCGGTATGAAGAGAATCAGGCCGGTTACAATAATGGCCGGGTTGATGGCGTTCAACAGACCGATGGGCGCATCCGGGCCGAGCACGCGGTCGTAATACTTGGGCATTACCATGAACTGATGCGTAAACACCAGTTTGACGCCGATAAGCAGTACCAGGAAGAACATGAAGCGCCAGAAGGCCGGTTCCTTTACAACGTCGATGAGAATCGCCATGGGATTCTCGCGGTCTTCCTTGGCCACAGGCGGCATCTCGATTACTTCGCCGTCGTCGTTGACCATGACGTTGGCGCGCAGCATCAGTGAAGCTCCGGCGCAGATCAAGGCGAAAATCGAACCGGCTATTAGAATGGATTCGTTGCCGAAGTTGTTGCGCAGGAAATCGAACATGACGTAGCTCAGAACCGCGCCGATGTTCATTGTGAGATACTGGAAGTTGAAAGCCGTACCGGAGGTGCGTTTGTTGGTGTATTTGCGCAGAGCGGTATAAATGGCCGGAGTCATAAGAGCTTCACCCATGGCGGTGAAAATAAGAATTATGAAAACGACGATTTTAAGAATATCCTGAATCGACAGCTTGGCGCGCAGTTCCGGGTAGTTGGTGACGATGCCGATTATGGCTTTTTTGAGTTCTTCGCTTCCGGCGGCGGCGGCCTTGTCGAGATTGATGTAATATTTTTCCGCAATGCTCGGATTTTCACCGACCAGCATTACAACCAGCTGTTTGAATTTCTCCTGATCCTGCAATTGGGTGGCAAGATTTTCACCGAAAGTTTTCTTTACCTGTTCCGATTTCGCGGCGGTAAGCAGCAGGTTCTCGCGCAGGCCCTTCGAGTCCAGGCGCAGCTCTTCGGCCTTCAGGTTTTTGCCGGCAAGATCGGGATTTGCCATGATGATTTCTACCTGGGCGTTTATGAGCTTGTCGTTGTCGTGCGTGAAAACCTTCTTATCAAGCTCCTGCTCGGAGATCATGGTGCGGGCTTTTTCAACATCCAGATTGTTTTCCAGATACCAGTTCTCGATGGGGCCTATGAGACCCATGATGAGACGGCAGGGAATGAGAAGCAGCATGCTGTATAAAAGGGCTTTTTTAACGCCGATGGAGTCGATGATGGGGCCTGAGAAGAAAATGATGATGGTTATCATAAACGAGAAAATGCCGACGACGTTGCCAGCCCACTGATCGTCGAAGCCGACGTTCTCCGAAAGATACATGGCCAGAACGGTAATGAACGAGAAATAGGCCAGCATCTCGAAGAAGTTGATGACCAGGTTCAGATTCCAGAACTCACGCGGAGTGTGTTTCAGAATCTTGAACTCCGAAAAATAATTCTTCAGACCTTCAACGATAGACAACAGCATTTTCAAAGTCCTTTTCTGTGTTTATAAGCAACCAGTTGGAAAATTCCTACCACCTGGCTTCACGCTTGTACAGATAAATTATCGGCAATCGACATTTTCACAAAAACAGCCCGGCAGATGAAAAAAACGCTCCGTCAGTGCTTTCCGGCGCAGAGTTCTTCGAGCAGACGCGCCAGGCGTCCGGCTACGGCTTCGCCGGAATAGGACGCCACCGCCGCTTTGTCGGGATTATAAAAGCTTTCCTTTTTTTCGAGCAGTTTTTCGAGGAAGTCAGTCACCTGCGACGCGCTCTGGGCTGTTGCGCCGCAACGGGTGTGCGTAAGCAGATCGTTTACGGCTGAATCCGCCGGAATCATCGCCAGTATCGGACGCTGCGCGCCGATGTACTCGAAGATTTTTCCTGTCATAACTCCGCGCACCGCCGGCGAAATTTCCTCCACCATAAGCAGCACATCGGCTTTTTCCTGCCAGGCCAGCGCTTCGTCGTGTCGCATGGCCGCCATGCATTTCACGCTGTCGCCCAGCCCAAGACGGGTGGCGCGGGATTCCACCACTGCGCGCGCGTCGGAACCGATGAAAAGCGCCTGTCCGCAGCCGTGTCTGCGGCGGAATTCCGCCAGACCTTCAAGAAAAGCCTGCGGATTGCGGCGTCCGTTATAGAGCATACCGGTGTGAAGAATCAATGGGCCGCCGTCCGAAAAACGCCAGGGCGCTAGACTGCGACCGCCGTCGTAACTGTTGGGCAGAACAGCGGTTTTTATGCCGTGCAGAGCTTCAAGTTCTTCGGCTATGGGACGCGAAACCGTCGTGAAGCGGTCGGCATGGCGCACCACCAGCTTTTCGATGCTCTGATCCAGCTGATGTACCAGCGGCCAGCGCGGATCAGCCGGATTCAGCGACCAGTGATCGCGGTAGTCGATGACAAGCGGCAGTCCCAGGCGCTTCGCCACTATCGCGCCGACTATGGCATCGGACGCCGGACCGATGGAGGCCAGCACCGCATCGGCGCCGTGTTTTTCGACAAGCTTCAGGGCTGCCGAAATCGCGCCCGGCACAAAAGGCAGAAAACGATCTGGCATGCGATTCATTGAAACGAACCAGAACTGGCGCGGGGCCTGTTTAAGGTAGCGCAGAATGAGAGCACGCCAGGAAAAATCGTTTATTTTTCCGGCAGCGGAAACCGGCGCGTCTGAATTTTTTGTATGCGCCGCAAAAAAACTGCGCAGTTTGTGAATCGGCAGATAAGGATCGACAAAATCAACATGTATACAGGCCAGCGAATAATCTTCCAGACGCCCGTCGGAGCTCATGTCGGCTGTCGTGCGCCCCGCCACCACCAGCGATTCCCAGCCGTGGCCGCGCAGGTCGCGAACCATGCGCTGAGCGCGGTAGGCTCCCATGGTGGCGGTAGGCGGATAATAACAGCTTATGTACAGCAGGCGTTTCACGCTTGTCGCTCCTGCGGCAGCAGCGGTTCAAGTTCGAGCGCGGCGTTTTCAAGCGTTTCGTCGTCGCTTATGCGCCACACGCGGCACATGCCGGAAAACAGCCGCTCGTCGTCGGTGTGATCGTCGAAGGCCGCAGTCTGCGAAATGTCGAGGCCGTGCGCCGCCAGGTATTTTTCGAGGTGAGCGCGTTTGTCGGAGCGGGCGTCTTTAAGAACCACGCGCGGCTCAACGCGCGCCCTGCCGGAAGCGTCGCATTCGAGCGTCTGCGCTATTACGCTGATGCGCCCGTTGAAGATTCCGCAGGCATCCAGCAGGCGCCGGGCCACGCAGTCGAAACCGGAAGAAAGCAGAACAATATGCAGACCGGAAACAGCCGCCCACTGCGGCAGCAGACGCAAGGCCGCCGGTCGGAATTCTATTTCGTCCAGAAAACCGCGAATCCGCATGCAGGGCGTTTCGCGCCATTCGTCCACGTCCAGGCGGCAGAACTCGTGATAGTCGATTTTTCCGGCGGTAAAATCTTCGAGATGCCGTACAGCCTGACCCCACAAGCCCAGCCGCTCGTGGATGTGTTTCCAAGGGCTGGGCTCGCGGGTCAGAGTTCCGTCAAGGTCCAGAAGCAGAAGGCGTACTGAATCGCTTGCGTTCCGCACGATCAGTCGCCGAAGGTCTTTTTCACCACAGCAAAAGCTTCGTCGCATCTGGCAAGCGCCTGGTCGATGTCGGCTTCGGTATGCGCCGCCGAAACGAACCAGTTGTGGTGCGGATGCAGAAACACTCCGCGCTTGGAGGCTTCGGCAGAGAAAAGCTGCATGCGGCGGAAGTCGCCTTCGTTGGCGAATTTCATGTATGGAATCGGAGCCGGGCCGGTTACGCTGACCTTCAGACCGTGCTGTGCGCCAAGTTTGCGTAGTCCTTCCTGGAACTGCGTGCCGACTTTCCACATTTTGCCCGAAGCGTCGATGGCCTTCATTTCTTCGATGGTGGCGATGCAGGCCGCCAGTTCGTTGGCCGAGGCCCAGAATGAGCCGGTGAAGAAAACGCGCGTGGAAGCCAGTTTGAGTTTTTCGACGCCCACCAGGGCCGACAGCGGATAACCGTTGGCGATGGCCTTCGAGAAACAGATCATGTCGGCATCGAAGCCGAAATGCTGATCGGAACCGGCGATGTTAAGGCGCCAGCCGGCGCGCACGTCGTCAACGATGATAAGAATGCCCTCTTCGTCGCAGAGCTTGCGCACCTTGTTCCACCAGTCGTTTTCCGGCATGTACTGATCGGAGAAGGTCGGATGATGATACGGCGACGAAATGAAGGCCGCAATCTGACCCTTGTATTTCTCCACCGCCGCCTTGAACTCGTCGAAGTCGTTCCAGTTGACGAGGTGAATATGCATCTTGTCTTCGGGCGTCAGTCCGCCGTGTCCCGGAGTGCACCAGGCATGTCCGCCGTGATATCCGCCGCGACAGGCGATTACGCAGTCGCGCTGGGTGAACTCACGCGCCACCTGCAGAGCGTAGGTGGTGACGTCGGAGCCGTTCTTGGCGAAGATGGCCCAGTCGGCGATCTTCACCGTTTCGACCAGCAGTTTTGCGGCCTTTACCTGCAGTTCCGTGGGATGATTGAAACAGGAACCCTTGGCCTGCTGGGCACGCACGGCTTCATCGACTTTGGGGTGGCGGTGTCCCAGCACTATAGGGCCGTAACCGCACATGAAGTCGATGTATTCGTTTCCGTCAACGTCCCAGTAACGGCAGCCCTCGGCCTTTTCGGCGAAATAGGGGAAGGAACCGGGAACGGTGATGGCCGGAGTCATGTGACCCGGAATGGCGCCCGGAATGTAGCGGGCGGCTTCCTTGAAGAGTTCGAGCGAGCGATTGAACTTATATTCACTCATGTTAAAGCCTCCTTGGCTTAAGGCGCGTTATTTGAGGTACCAGCCGACGCGGTCGATGATCGCGTTCAGATGGTCGGCCATTGGAATCAATCCCGACATGCGCACGTCGCCGTCGCCCAGAGCCGCAAAAGCGTCGAGCTTGCCGGTGAAGAGATTCAGCGCCGTGTCGATGTCTTTGAAGGTGGTGGTGACGGAGGGGTTCTTCACTTCGCCCCAGATGGGACGGAATTTGCCGCCCTGTACGCTGATGCAGGCCGCCGGGCCTTCGGGCAGAACCTTGAACATGGCCACGCCTTCAGGAACCGATTTCGCCCAGTGCGAAGCCTTGCTGTCGTGCTCGGCCAGCTGCGCCACGCCCGCCGCAATGGTGTGCAGCGTCATTTTCACCACCTGCGCCTTGAAGCCGGGGTCTTTGAGGCTTTCGTCCGACGGCTTGAGGTATTTTTCAAGCAGGGTGCTGAGCTGCGTGAAGCGTTTCAGATCGGACATACGCCAGGCTCCCCAGTACGGGATGGGCACCACCTTTTCACCTGCGAACATGCGGTTGGCCTGTTCGTAGGATGTGAATAGCAGTCCGGTGTCGGCGGACAGCGTGGTGTCGGTGGTTGAAGTGATTTTGCCGTTGCCGATGGCGATGAAGATGGAGGGACCGCCCATGACTCGGAAGCGGATCGAGAATTTCATTCCCTTTATCAGCTCCTGAGCATCGGCGTCGTACTGTACCAGCTCCTCCAGGCGCGGCAGTACGGCCAGCATGTTGAGGTGGGCTACCACCTTCTGCCGCTCTTCGGCGGCGCACTTGCATTTACAGGTCATTTCGTTTGCCATTTTTTACCTCTGTATTGGTCCGCCTTCGTAAAAGTTCATAAGCACTCCGCGTCTGGCAACGCGGGGCAGGAAAGTGTCGGGGTTTAGTATGGCTTCCGGCGCAAAAACGCCGCGTCGCCTTACCTGCGAGGAGCCGATCATCAGCGCGCCCTCCAGGCAGGGATAACTGGTTATTTCGGCGATAGGCCCGACGCCGGTGTAGTAATGGTGGCGTTCTCTGCCGTTTTCGTCCTCGCCGTATACGTCGATGCGGAAAACAGAACGATCGGCTGCGTCGCCCACCTTAAAGACGCCCAGCGGCGGCGACAGCACCCGCGACAGACGTTCGCGACGAGCCGGCGTGGAAGTGAGCCCAAGCTCGCCGATGCGCGTCGCCAGACGCGCCACCCACACCGGGCGGATTCCACCGTGCAGCGTTACTTCCTCAAGGCCGGGCAGATTGCGCGGCACCGAAACCGATTCGGCGTGTCCGGTGTAAAAAACGGTTTGCTCCCCTATTGGATCGGGGAATTGCACCACCTTTTCGCCGGTTCCGGTTTTCACGCGCACTTCACGGCCTTCCATCCATTGCAGAGTGGTGCCGGAGAAAATGTGCATGACGTGTTTGACGTTGGCCGGACCTACTTCCTCGTCGGAACCGCCGGTCCATTGTATGTTTATGCGGCGCGGCTTCGACATCGACATGTAGCCCTTTTTGGCCAGCATGTTTGTAAGACCCGGCGAGTTGCCCAGTCCGGTTATGATTGTTACGCCTGCCTTCTCGGCCTCTTCGTGCAGTTTTATTACCGCCAGATAGGCGTCGTAGTCGTCGGCTATGGATACGTAATGTCTGCCGGCTTCAATGCAGGCCGAAGCGATTTTTTCCTCAAAAATATAGAACGGTCCGACGTAGCCCATGACCACGTCGGAGTCGGAAACGCACCTGATGAGATCGGTTCTGTCGAGGGCGTTCACCGCCCGGCCTTCGAATTTTTCGCCGTATTTTTTCGCTGCTGCGACGGCCTTTTTCCCGTCCAGATCGGCGATGACGACCTTTTTAACCGATTTTTCGTCGGCCAGCGGCTTCAGGACAGCCCTGGCCATAGCCCCACAACCACCAAGCACGCAGATTTTCATGGAAGCGTCCTTTCTTTTATTTCGAGGACTTCTCCTTTTCCATAAAACCGGACAGCAGGTCGGCCAGGCGGCCCTTGCCGATGCTGGCGCCGCTGTCTTTGTACTCGACAGGTTTCTGATTGCGTTCGCCGCGTCCGCGTCCGCCGAATTCACGCGGCGGCTGCGAGTCGCGCTCACGGCGTTCACGCTCGCGCGGCGGCTGCTCGCGTTCGCGCTCCTGTTCGCGCGGCGCTCTTTCGGGCTGCGGCGGAGCTTCCAGCAGCGCCTTGCGCGAGAGCTTGATGCGCTTTTTGTCGTCTATTTCGATGACTTTCACGCGCACCTTGTCGCCGGTTTTTACGATTTCGCCGGGGTCTTTTATGAAACGGTGATCCAGTTCGCTGACGTGAATCATGCCTTCGCGCCGTCCGCCGATATCGACGAAAACGCCGAACTCGGCCACATTGCGCACCGTGCCTTCAATTTCCATGCCCACTTCGATTTCGACCGGCTTCGGGCGGTTCGGCTCGCGTTCTTTTCTGTGTTCCTGGGATTTTTCGCGCTCGCGTCCGACTTTTGCGCGGGCCACGTCGAAACGCGGATCGTGTCCGGCTTTGGACAGCGCGCGCAGAACGCATTTAACGTCGTGCTCTCCGATTTCGCCGCCGATGTAGCGCGCGATTTCTTCGGGGTTGAGGATGTTGTTCTTTCCGAAGAGTTCCGTCAGCGTCTTTTTGAGATCGGCGGCGATGCGGCGCGCCAGTTCGTAATGCCTGGGATGAACCGGGGTGGCGTCCAGCGCTTCGTCGCCCGCTACGCGGATAAAGGGCGCGGCCTGTTCGAAGGCTTTTGCGTCAATGCCGGGAATCTGAGCCAGCTGCGCGCGCGAGGTGATGGGGCCTTCATTGCGACGGTAATCCACTATGGCGCGGGCGGCGGCGGCATCAAGTCCGCAGATGCAGGCCAGATAAGGCCACGAAGCCGCATTGGCGTCGGCCCCCACGCGGTTGACGCTGAAATATACGGCCTCTCTGAGTTTGCCGTTCAGCAGGTTCTGATCGACTTCTTTCTGATACTGGCCCAGCTCAAGCTTTTCGACATCGACTTTGACGATTTCGGCCAGCGGGTCCTGCAGGCGGCGGGCCAGAGATATTGCGCGCCGCGCCTGCGGGTAGAGTTTGGGATATTCTTCACGGGCCAGTTCCGAATCCGCCAGTATGGCGGCCACGTCGCTTTTTACGCATTCAACCGTGATACGCCCCAGTCCGCGATTTTCGAGGTTGATTTTAAGCAGTTTTTCGATTTCGAATCCGGCCTCCGAATCGTCGA
>JAKQSH010000234.1 GCA_029570245.1 Deltaproteobacteria bacterium
CGTACTCTTCCTGGTGCGCATCAAAGCCGAAAGAGCCTTTGCCGTCGCGAACCTTGTTGACGACCACGGAGCTTTCGATTCCGGCGTTCTCGACGATCTGGCGCATGGGCTCTTCGAGAGCGCGGACCAGAATTTTTACGCCGACCTGCTCGGTTTCAGCGACCTTAAGGTCTTTGAGGACTTCCTGGCTGCGCAGCAGAGCCACACCGCCGCCCGGAACGATGCCTTCTTCGACGGCAGCGCGGGTGGCGTGCAGTGCGTCTTCGACGCGGGCTTTCTTTTCCTTCATTTCGGCTTCGGTCGCAGCACCAACCTGGATTACGGCTACACCGCCGACCAGTTTGGCCAGGCGCTCCTGAAGTTTCTCGCGATCATAATCGGAAGTGGTTTCTTCGATCTGGGCGCGAATCTGCTTGACACGACCCTGGATTTCAGCGGTTTTGCCTGCTCCACCGACGATTGTGGTGTCTTCCTTGCCTATGGTGATCCGGCTGGCTTTTCCGAGGTCATTCAGACTCATTGAGTCAAGTTTGAGACCAACTTCTTCGGAAATGAGTGTTCCGCCGGTGAGAATGGCGATATCCTGCAGCATGGCCTTGCGACGATCGCCGAAGCCGGGAGCCTTGACGGCTGCCACATTGAGAACACCGCGCAGTTTATTTACAACAAGAGTCGCCAGAGCTTCGCCTTCGATGTCTTCGGCGATTATAACCAGCGGACGGCCCATTTTGGCGACCTGCTCAAGGATGCCCAGAAGCTCGCGCATGTTGCTGATCTTTTTATCGTAAAGCAGAATGTACGGATCGTTCATAACGGCTTCCATGCGATCCGGGTCGGTTACGAAATAGGGCGAAATATAGCCACGGTCGAACTGCATACCTTCGACGACTTCGAGAGTGGTTTCAAGAGTCTTGGATTCTTCGACGGTGATTACGCCTTCTTTGCCGACTTTTTCCATGGCTTCGGCAATTATTTTGCCGATAGTTCCGTCGTTGTTGGCCGAAATGGTTCCAACCTGAGCGATTTCGCTGGAGTTTTTGATTTCGGTGGAAAGCTTTTTAAGGTTTTCAACTACCTTAGCCACACCCTTGTCGATACCGCGCTTGATGTCCATGGGGTTGTGACCGGCCACAAGCAGTTTGACGCCTTCGCGATAAATGGCCTGAGCCAGAACGGTGGCGGTGGTGGTGCCGTCGCCTGCGATATCGGAAGTTTTGGAAGCGACTTCTTTCACCATCTGAGCGCCCATGTTCTCGAACTTGTCTTCAAGGTCGATTTCCTTGGCGACGGAAACGCCGTCTTTGGTGACGGTGGGCGAACCGAAGGATTTGTCGAGAATTACGTTGCGGCCTTTGGGTCCGAGAGTGACCTTGACGGCGTTGGCGAGAGTATCGACACCCTTCAGCATCTTGTTGCGTGCATCCTGCGAATATATGATCTGTTTTGCCATTTTAAGTGACCTCCAACTGGAATTCGTTTAAATTGAAGAGTGATTACTCTACGATTGCGAGAATGTCTTCCTCGCGCATGATGAGATATTCTTCGTCGCCGTGCTTGACTTCCTGACCGGCGTACTTGCCGAACAGAATCACGTCGCCCTCTTTGACATCCATGGGAGCGCGGGTGCCGTCTTCCTTCATTTTGCCGTTGCCGACAGCGATGATTTTGCCCTGAATCGGTTTTTCCTTGGCCGAGTCTGGAATGATGATGCCTCCGGCGCTGCGTTCTTCGTTTTCGAGACGCTTGACTATGACACGATCATTCAAAGGTCTGAGTTTCATGGTTACTCCTTTCTTCTTTTTCACTATAGATGTTGTTTTTTTGACAAAAACGGTTCTTTATTCTTCAATAATTACGGGCTTCTAAGCATGAGCCCGAAATACGGAGTACACTATAAATTCGAAATGCCGCTTGTCCAGTGCCGGAGTGCAGATTTTTTGAATTTTTTTTGATCTTCCCCCGGAAGAATGGACACCCGGGAGTTGGTTAAGTTAGGATGCCAACTCAACATAAGATGAGAAATAAATGATGACGCCGCAAGCCAGTTCCCGTAGGATGGGCATTTGTCATGCCCATCAATTATATTGTTCGGAAACATACAAGATGATGGGCAAAGCAGTTGCCCATCCTACAGTAATCACGGCAAGTTAAAATTTTTACCTGAGCTCCGGCCTATTCGCCGCTTTCCAGGTTTTCCTGCATGTCGCGCAGGCGCTGTTTGACTAGATTGTGGATTTCGCGGGCCGGTTTGCCCATTACAAGCTCGATGCCGTCGTCGATGTGCTTCATGGTCCAGATATGGAATTTGCCGTCCGCCACCGCGTCAACCACATCGTGATCGAGCACCAGATTGACGGCGTTCTGCACCGGAAGAATTACTCCCTGATCGCCGGTAAGTCCCCGCGCCTTGCAGATGCGGAAGACACCTTCGATTTTTTCGTTGACGCCGCCGACAGGCTGCACAATTCCGCGCTGATTGACAGAGCCGGTCACGGCTATGCCCTGCTTGATCGGTACGCCGGAAATGGCGGAAAGCAGCGCGAAAAGCTCGGCGCATGAGGCCGAATCGCCTTCGACGCCGCCATACATCTGCTCGAAAGTAATCGACGCCGACACAGACAGCGGCTGATCCTGGGCGTAAAGTCCGCCAATCAGTCCCATCAGAATAAGCACGGCCTTGGAGTGAATGCGTCCGGCCAGATGCGCTTCGCGGTCGATATTGACGATGCCGGAACGTCCGGCAAAAACACGACAGGTAATGCGCGATGGAATTCCGAAGGCGTGGTCGCCCATGTCGTAAACTGCTATGCCGTTGATCTGCCCGACCACCTTGCCTTTAACGTCAAGCAGCAGACTTCCTTCCTGGAACTGCTCGTACATTTCGTATTCGATTTTACCCATGCGGTGCTTGCGCTTTTCGAGCGCAAAACGCACGTCGCCGGCAGTTACCGATTTGGCGTTCTTGCGTTTTGAGGCCCAGTAGTTGGACTCCGAGACGACGTTTATAATGTTAAGGAAACGGGTCGAAAGTTTGTTGCGGTGATCGGCCAGACGCGAGCCGAATTCGATTATCTCGGCCACAGCCGAGCGGTCGAAGGGCAGAAGTCTGTCTTCCTTGCACAACTTGGCTATGAACTGCGCGTATTTCATCATGCTGGATTTGTCGCGCGGCATGGTTTCGTCGAATTCGGCTTTGACTTTGAAAAGACGCTCGAAGTCTTCATCCATGCTTAACAACAGATAATAGACCTCTTCGCTGCCGACGAGAATGACTTTGGTGCGCGGGTCGAGCGGAATAGGCATGGGCTTGGGCGAAGACAGGCTGCGGGTGCGGTATTCGACTTCGATTTCCTGGATGGACAGCTCCTTGTTGCGCAGAGAATGCTTGACGGCATCCCAGCTGTTGAAGCTTTTAAGCAGATCGTTGGCCTGCAGAACCAGGTACCCGCCGTTGGCCAGATGCAGAGCGCCCGCCCTTATCATGGTGAAATCGGTAAACAGAACACCATGGGTTTCACGATATTCCACACGCCCGACCAGATTGTGATAATTCGGACTGGTTTCGAATACCACCGGAGCGCCCTTCTGGTTGCGGTTGTCAACCAGCAGATTAACTCTGAAAGCCTGGAAAGGATCGGGAGAAATCTGCATCATTTCAAGAGCTTCGCCGTGGCTCAATTCATCCTGAGTGCTCTGGTATTCTTCGAAAATCTGCGGTATCTGCTCTTCAAGGCGCAGTATCCATTTCTTGAGGCCGTTGGCGTTGGAAAATTTGTCCAGAAGCTCAACTATCAGCGGCGACATTTCGCGTTTGATGCGATCCTGAATAAGATTTCTGACCTTCTCGCTTTTTTCTTTTTCGAGCTTGCTGTTTTCTTCAAGATAGGTACCGATGGTGTCCTGAATTTTCAGAATCTGCCCCTCGAAGAAAGCCTTGTCTTCGTCGCTCATTTCGGCCAGAGCTTCGTTATCGAGAATCTGTCCGTTGCGCACAGCGTGAATAAGCAGTTCCTCGCCCGAACGTTCGATGTCCAGACTGAATTTTTTGACGGTGCGTCGCAGCTTGTTAAAACTGGTTTCGCTTTTTTTCTGATACCAGGTTTCAATCATATCGTCGTTGCGCTTCTGAAGAATTTTTGGCCATAAACGCTTCATGCTGCGCACCAGCTTGTTCATTTCACGCTGAAGACGATATCCCATACCAGCCGGAAGGCTGAAAGCCAGAGGCCGGTCATTGTCGTCGAAATTGTAGAGGTAGACCCAGTCAGGGGGTGTTTCCTCGCGGCGGGCGCGCTCTTCCAGAATCTGTTTCAAAATTGAAGTCTTGCCGGAGCCGGGAGAGCCGAGACAGAAAATGTTGAAACCTTTTGTCTTATTGTCGAGGCCGAATTCAATTGCTTCGCGCGCCCTGGTGTGCCCCACGTCTCTTGAGGGTTCAAGCTCTGCCGTATTTTCAAAGGCAAGCACCTTCGGATCGCAGCGACGGCGCAACTGTTCGGGTTTGAGTTCGACGGCTTTGAATTTTGTCGGCATGATTCACCTCCAGACCGGCTTTCGTCGGCGTTATTTCTTCTTTTTCTGTTTTTCGCGCTTTTCCTGCCGCTGCCGCTGCGCGTCCATTTTCTGACGCGCAATAGACTGCACCGCAGCCGGAACCGCCTTGCTTTTGGAGATTTCCTTGATGTCTTTTTCCATAAGCGTAGACAGCAGGCGGTTGGCAATTGTCAACGGCGTTTTCGGATTTACCACCAGCGCATGACGTATGGCGTATGTGCGCATGAAACCGCCGTCTTTTGCGATTTCTTCCAGAACTTCGGGGTCGATGGTTTTAAGAGAGGCGGCGCGCTCGATTTCGGTTTTGCTGATACGCGGGCTTTTAAGAACCGATTTGGCCACCATCGAAAGGCTGTCTTCGATAAGAATCTTGCGGGCCTCCATATTGCCGCGCACAGCCAGACGCAGTTTCTGCGGAACCACCATTTTGCGGATGAGGTCGCGCATGTTCATGCGCGCTTTCATTTTTTCTTCTATTATGCGGGCGTCGGCGTCCATATTCATAAGAGTTTCATAATCGGTGGTCATAAACACCGGAAACTCCCAGTCAGGCTCGCCATCCTCGCCGACTATTTCTTTTACGACATCTTCGACCCGGACTTCTTCGACAACTTCTTCGGCTTTTCCGCGATGAAGGAACTTGTCTATGATGCGGTCTTCTTCTTCTGCGGTAATCAGATTCTGACGGCGTGCGAATTCGAGAACGCGCGCCAGAAGGCCCATGGTTACGCCGCGCCCCTCGCCGAATTCGAAAACCAGCCCCGGTTCGCGGATCAGGCGATTCTGGTTGCCGGCGATCATTTCGAGAATTTTCGGCGGCGCGACGTGAATAAGGCTCTTCAGCGTTTCTCTGCCGGTGGCCATGTTGAAAACCACAGCTTCCAGAATGCGGTCTTCGTCATCCTCATCATAATAATTGCGCATTATGTAATCGAGAACCTTCGCAGGCAGGTTCATCGTCGCCATATTGCGCAGAATGTTTGTCGGAAGTTCGTCAAAAGCGTTTTCCGCCGCCGCCGCCACAGCCGGATTTTCGTCGGCCATCAGACAGTACAAAGTAAGGCCGAGTTCGGCAGGCGGGAGTGGAACGATGGATTTGGCTATCATCAGGCGGCGGGCGTCGTCGGCCTGCGGCTTGAGATGCTTGCGGATCGGCAACGGGATTTCGGCGGCATCAAGAGGCTGATAAATTATTTCAAGTCCGCCTATATCATCGAATTCGAGTCCGGCGGAATCAACGGGTCGGTTTCCCCGTGGTTTTTCTGTTTCGCTCATGGATAATCCTCAATCCTTCAAGTGTAAGATCGGGGGCAGCTTCTTCCAGCGTTTCACAAAGCGGCATTAGCAGAGGAGTAAAGCCGCCGGTGGCTATGACTTTCGGTTTGCCGGAAAAATGCTCGGACAGACGTCGAACCATTCCGTCAACCATTGCGGCGTATCCGTAAAGCAGACCGGACCGGATACTGTCCACCGTGTTTTTTCCGATGGGATTTTCCGGCGCGCTGAGTTCTACACGCGGCAATTTGGCAGCAGCACGGTATAAAGCTTCCGCCGAAATTCCGATTCCCGGAGATATTGCGCCGCCGATGTATCTGCCGTCTTCGGTAATGCAGTCGAAAGTCGTAGCGGTGCCGAAATCGACGGCAATTATGTTTCCGCCATACAGAGCCTGAGCGCCGGCGGCGTTGGCAACCCGATCAGCGCCGACTTCGCGCGGGTTGTCGTACACGATCTGTATGCCGCTTTTCATTCCGGGCCCCAGCACCATGAGTTCCAGACCCAGAAATTTCCGGCAGAGCTGTTGCATGACGATAACCAGAGACGGAACTACGCATGCCATAATGGCACCGTCAATTTGCGTAACGCTTATGCCGGAAGAGTCGAAAAGCTGCCGCAGGAATACGCCGTACTCATCCGCAGTGCGCCTGGGGTCAGTAGCCATGCGCCACTGATTTTTCAGGACATCGCCGTCGAATACGCCGGTCACTATGTGAGTATTTCCAACATCTATCGCCAGAAGCACGATTATTCTCCATCGCTCAGAATCAACTCAGACTTTCTACCACGAAACAGAGTCAATATGAAAATATCCTTTCATTATTTAAATTATCAATCGTCGAATACATTGCATTTTCAATGCGCTGCAGTCTTGACAAAACAGCATATATGCTTAGATTTGAATAAGATTTGCGCCGGAGTTCAGCCGGGGGAAACTTTGATTCTGATTTCAAGTTACGGAATTGAAAATGTCCAGCAGATACAAACTGATACTTAAAATTCTGCTTCCATTTTTCATGGCTCTTTATGCCGTAGCTTTTGTTAACGTAATAGAGGCGAACAAAGAGCTTCCCGTCGCCGAAACGGAATGGTTTTCGCCTGAAACTAAATATCTCAGGCTGATCACTTTAGGTTTCAACCATCTGGCAGCCGATCTGATGCTGATAGACACTCAGGTGTTTGTTGCCGAAACTTCAGATACGGAGCCTGGTTTCGTTGAATCGAAATGCCGGATGTTCGAAAACAAACTCGACATCATAACCAGGCTCGACCCGGAATCTTATTATGCTTATTCCTACGCCGGATATGCCCTGCCGCAATACTGCGACCTTATGGGTATAGCTTTCGCAAATTACCTTGTCAGACGCGGCTGGTCTTACCTGCCCGAAATATTCCAGCTGCCCAAGCTGATCGGTTTCAATTTTGTGCGCTATTCGGAAGAACCTGAACGCGGCGCAATGTGGCTGCGTATAGCTTCGCGCCTCCCCAAAGCTCCTGTTCGCCTGGTATGGGTGGCGGACAGACTCGTAAATCAGAGTCCTGAAAATTTTGCAAAGCTGGAAATTCAGCAGAATGTCATCTGCGACCTGTGTCAGACAGTATCGGACGAGGAACAGAAAAAGCATCTGTGTCCGCGCTGTTCCATGTACAACGATATCATTGAGCTGAACAAGGTGGCGAACGAGTTCGAAAGCAAGGAAGGTTATCGCATTAAAAATCTTCAGGAACTCATTGACAGGAACTACATCAAATTCATTCCGGAAGACCCGGCGGGCGGAAAATATGTGGTTCTTGAAAACGGAGTAATCGACAGCACAACGAATGCCTTCAGAAAATTCAACGACTGAAAGTCGGAGGAAGTTATGGAAAGCGTCCTGAAAACCGACAGACTTACAAAACACTACAAATCAAACATGCTGCGCCGCAATATAGAGGCGCTGGAAGACGTAAGTTTCGAGGTCATGCGCGGAGAAGTCTTCGGCTATGTCGGCCACAACGGAGCAGGGAAGACCACCACCATAAAAATACTGACCGGACTCATCAAAGCCACGTCAGGCTCGGCATCCCTGCTTGGTCACGGGCTTGACGACATCAAAGCCCGCCGCCACATAGGTTACTTGCCGGAGAATTCGTATTACTACGACTATCTTACAGCCGGCGAGATCATGCACTTTTACGGAAAACTGAACGGCATGGAAAGCGCAGCAATACGCAAGAAAACCGACGAGCTTTTCGAAATGCTGAACCTGACGCATGCCAAAAACCGTCCGTTGCGCGAGTTTTCCAAAGGCATGCTGCAGCGGGTCGGCGTGGCTCAGGCTATTCTGCACGACCCGGAACTGGTAATCATGGACGAACCGATGTCCGGTCTGGACCCGATTGGCCGCATTCAGATCAAAGAAATAATACGCATGCTCAGAAAACAGGGGCGCACGATCTTCTTCGCGTCACACATTCTTTCGGATGTTGAACAACTTTGCGACAGAGTGGCGCTTCTGGCGCGCGGCAGGCTGGTTAAAATCGGCAGCATTGAAGAAATGACGCTTCAGGCCAATCAGGGTTACGAGTTCAATTTTTCAGGTTGGAACGAAGAATTTCTGAAAAAGCTGGAGCCTCATGCGAATCGCGGCGCGAAAATCGAAAAACACGGTGAAACGTTGGTTGTATCGACACCGGAAGAAAGCGACAAGGAAGAAATTTTGAAGCTTGCGACATGCTCCGATGGCGTCAAGCTGAATTCCATGATGCAGAAGCGTCTTTCGCTGGAAGATATCTTTATGAACGAATACAGGGTGAACCATGAAGATACTGACCGTCGCAATAAACACGCTTAAAGAGGCGGTGCGCAACAAAGTGCTTTACACGCTGTTGTTCTTCGGTGTTATCGTTTCTGGACTTTCGATAACGCTGGCGACAATGACGATTTCCGATCGGCCCAGATTGATAGCCAACGTATGCCTGGCAAACATCGAAGTATTCGGCGTGCTCATCGCCATATTTGTAGGCATCAGTCTCGTTCACAAGGAAATCGACCGGAGAACAATTTTCACAATAATCACCAGACCGTTACGGCGCTATGAATTCATACTCGGAAAATTCTTGGGCCTTATTCTTACGCTGCTGATTCAGGTAGCTTTTATGACGATAATATTTTTCGTCATAGAAATTCTTTTCGGCGGCCTTGAATTTCTGCCGGATTACCTAAAAGCTATTTGGCTGATATCCGTTCAGAT
>JAKQSH010000236.1 GCA_029570245.1 Deltaproteobacteria bacterium
GTTCCGCAGCAATAAATTCATATATGTCCAGGTCATCGACGACGAAGCTCAGACCACTCTGGTTTCGGCCTCCAGCCTGGAAAAAGACTTGAAGCAGAAAGTCAGCGAGTTCAAAGCCATTCTCAAGGCCGCTCCCGCCGCAGCTCCGGCTGCTGAAGAGACTGCCAAGAAGGGCAAGGAAAAGGAAAAGAAGGCCGTCGAGAAACCCAAGACCGCCAGTATGTTTTCTTCCGAACTCGTAGGCGCGGCCATTGCCGAGAGATGCAAAGCCAAGGGCATCAGCAAGGTCGTTTTCGACAGGTCCGGTTACAAGTATCATGGCCGCGTGAAGCAGCTCGCAGAGAGCGCCCGCAAGGCCGGACTTGAATTCTAGTATAAGGAGGAACTTGTGATAGACAACTACCAGCTTCGTCAGGGCTTGCCTGAAGAGTATCTTGACAATGTGATTTTCATCAATCGCGTTGCCAAGGTCGTCAAAGGCGGACGCAGGTTCTCCTTCTCCGCGCTTGTCGCCGTAGGTGACGGCAAGGGCAACGTCGGGATCGGCAAGGGCAAAGCCGGTGCAGTGCCGGACGCCATCCGCAAGGCTACAGAGCATGCCCGTCGTGAAATGGTGAAGGTCGCCATCGTTGACGACACCATTCCCCATGAAATCGTGGCCCGCTTCGGTGCCACCAAGGTTGTTATGAAGCCCGCATCCAAAGGTACCGGAATCATCGCAGGCGGTTCGGTGCGCGCCATAATCGAAGTGGCCGGAATCTCGAACATCCTGACCAAGGTTATCGGTTCCGTCAATCCGCACAACGTCGCCAAGGCCGTTATGAAGGGTCTGGCCGAGATGGAAACTGCGGAAGAGTATGCAAGGAAGCTCGGCAAAACCGCCGAGGAAAGAAAATAGTCGGAAACGACAGTCATTAGAGAGGCTCTTGAAATGGGTGGTCTTAAAGTAACATTAGTGCGCAGCGGAGCTGGTCGTCCCCAGGATCAGAAGGACGCACTGCTCGGACTGGGTCTGAAAAAAATGCACCAGACCGCGCACCTTAAGGATACACCGGCGATCAGAGGTATGGTTGGCAAGGTTAATTTCCTTGTCTCCGTAGAGGAAACAGCCGAAGAACCCGAAACGAAGCGCCGTCGCAGGCCCAAAGCAGCGAATTCGGAGGAATAATGAATCTCGGTGATATCAAAGCTCCCGCTGGTGGAGCGACAAAAGATAGAAAACGCGTAGGACGCGGCAACGCCTCAGGTTGGGGCGGCACTGCCGGTAAGGGCCACAAGGGCGGCAAGGCTCGTTCTGGTTACAGCAGAAGGCCAGGATTCGAAGGCGGCCAGATGCCTCTGCAGAGACGCCTGCCTAAGTATGGTTTCACTTCCATATTTAAGAAAGAGTACAACGAAATAAGACTCAGCGATCTTGATGACAAGATCAAGGGCGATGTCGTCAGTTTCGAGACTCTGCGTGAAGCCGGTCTGGTTAGAAAGTATCTGGACGGTGTCAAGCTTCTGGGCAACGGTGAAGTGAAACGCTCTTTCAAAGTCGTGGTCGAGAAAGCCACTGCCAAGGCTATCGAGAAGATTGCCGCCGCCGGTGGCGTTGTCGAACTGATCCCCGAACCGATCATCGACACCAAGGTCAAATTCTCTGCGCTCAATAAAATCAAGAGCGAAGTTATTGATCTCAATCTTCTCATCGCCGAGAAGGTCGTTCCTGAAGGAACCCAGAGTGTTCTGCTGGTAGATGCCGGCGCCTTCAAACGCAAGAATCTCACCATCAAGGGCCTGAAGGTTTCCGAGAGCGCTTGGCGCAAAATGAAGAAAGCTCATTGCAAGGTCGAGGAGTAATTTAAGTGGCTTCTCATTTCACAAATATAGCGCGCATACCCGAACTCAAGCGCAGAATACTGTTCTCGCTTGCGCTTCTGGCGGTTTATCGCATCGGCGTTTTCGTAACCACGCCGGGCGTCAACCGCAACATCATGGGTGAATTCATGGGGAACGCCGGAGGTCTCTTCGGGCTGGTCAACATGTTCACCGGTGGCGCCATGTCGCAGGTTTCGGTGTTCGCGCTGGGAATCATGCCTTACATTTCGTCTTCCATCATCTTTCAGTTGCTGACGGTCGTCTGGCCGTGGATTGGACAGCTGAAGAAGGAAGGTGAGGCCGGACGCAGGAAGATTACGCAGTACACCCGTTACGGTACGGTTGTTCTGTCAATCATTCAGAGCTTCGGTATAGCCCTGTGGCTAGAATCAATCAAGGTCGGCGAACTCACTGTCGTCGATCCCGATTCTGTCGGCTGGGGATTCAGGCTTACAACCGTCATTTCGATGACCGCCGGTACGGCTTTCATCATGTGGCTGGGCGAGCAGATTACTGAGAAGGGTATCGGCAACGGTATTTCGCTGATAATTTTCTCCGGTATCGTTTCTCGTATTCCCGCATCTATCAGTACCACTGTCGATTTTATCAAGGGCGGACAGATGACTCCGCTGGCGATGCTGATTGTCGCCATTGTGGTTGTGGTGGTTATCGGCGTTATTACTTTTGTTGAAAGAGGACAGCGCCGTATCCCGGTTCAGTACGCCAAGCGGGTTGTCGGGCGGAAAGTTTACGGTGGTCAGTCCACGCATCTTCCGCTTAAAGTCAACACTGCCGGTGTTATTCCGCCCATCTTCGCTTCGTCCATCATCATGTTCCCGGCAACCATGGCAAACTTCATTGATCATCCGTGGGTAAACATATTCAAGGATGCCCTTAGTCCGGGTTCCTGGGTGTATAACCTCATTTATGTGGGATTGATCATCTTCTTTGCCTTCTTCTATACGGCGGTGCAGTTCGACCCCATGGACGTAGCCGAGAATATGAAGAAGTATGGCGGTTACATTCCCGGTATCCGTCCCGGCAAGAAGACTGCCGAGTACATCGACACCGTACTTACACGCATTACGGTTTTCGGTGCCATCTATCTGTCGGCTGTCTGTATTCTCCCTTCGGTTCTTCAGCAGCAGATCAACGTTCCGTTCTATTTCGGAGGAACCGCACTGCTGATCGTTGTAGGCGTTTCGCTGGATACCGTGTCTCAGATCGAGTCGCACCTGATCACCAGACACTACGACGGATTCACCGGTCCCAAAGGCCCGCGCATCCGTGGACGTTCGAGCGGCAGAAGCTGATTGATTCTTAAGGGGAGAGAATCTGATGAAGGCCATACTTTTAGGCCCGCCGGGAGGCGGCAAGGGAACTCAGGCGAAAAAGCTGGTTAAGAAGTATGGTATACCGCAGATTTCGACCGGAGAGATTTTCAGAAACGCCGTAAAGGCCGGAACCGAAATGGGCCTGAAGGCGAAGCAGTATATGGATCGCGGCGACCTCGTTCCAGATGATGTGGTTGTCGGGATAGTTGAGGAAAGACTCAGGGAAGACGATTGTCGCGAAGGTTTCCTTCTTGACGGTTTTCCGCGCACGATTCCTCAGGCCGATGCGCTGGCTGTAATGCTGGAAAAAACCGGCAGAAAAATCGACCACGTAATAAGTCTTGAGGTTGAACGCGAAGAGTTGATCAAGCGTCTTTCGGGGCGCAGGGTGTGCAGAAACTGCGGTGAAGAATTTCACGTAATGTTCAAGCGCCCCAAAGTCGATATGGTATGCGATCTGTGCGGCGGTGAAGTTTACCAGCGCAAGGATGACAACGAGGAATCGGTTAAGAACCGCCTGGTTGAATACGAAAAGCAGACAGCGCCGCTTATCGACTACTACGCCGGTCGTTCGCTGCTGCGCAGCGTGCAGGGCGTGGGTGGTTTCGATGAAGTGTTCGAAAGAATATTGAAATCGCTGGGAGAGTAATCAACTCGAATGATCAGTCTCAGAACTCCCGACGAGATAAACAGGCTCTTTGAAGCAGCACAAATAGTAGCGGAGGTTCACGAAGGTCTGAAAAACCTGGTCAACCCGGGAATTTCAACTTTCGAGTTGGATCGAATAGCCGAAGATCTTATTCTTAAGCGCGGCGCCAGGCCGAGCTTTAAGGGGTATAACGGATTTCCGTTCGCCAGTTGCATGTCGCTGAACGAGCAGATCGTTCACGGTTTTCCTTCGAAGAAAACCATCCTCAAAGTGGGTGATCTGATCTCGATTGATCTTGGGGCCATCTATAAAGGCTGGCACGGAGATGCCGCAAGATCGTATGTTGTCGGTGATGTGGAGGGTGAAGCCGCGAGTCTGGTGAAGGCGACTCACGAGTCCTTGTGGAAGGCCATCGAGGTAATGTTTCCAGGTAATCATCTCGGTGACATCGGACACGCTGTTCAGTCTCATGTTGAGCCGCTTGGGTATTCGGTTGTGAGAGATTTTGTAGGACACGGCATCGGGCGCAAGCTGCACGAAGAGCCGCAGGTTCCCAACTACGGCATTCCCGGAAGAGGCGTGAAGCTTCGCCCCGGAATGGTGCTGGCGGTGGAACCGATGATTAATGCCGGGTCTTATGAGATAAAAATTTTAAAAGATGGCTGGACAGCGGTGACAATTGATGGCAAACTCTCTGCCCACTGGGAACACGACATCGCCATCACCGAAAACGGGCCGAAAGTGTTGTCGTTGTTGTAAAATCAGTTCGACGAAACAGATATGAAGAGGCTGTTATGAAAGTTAGACCGTCTGTAAAAAAGGTATGCAATAAGTGCAAGATCATCAAGAGACACGGCGTAGTGCGGGTGATTTGTGAGAATCCCCGCCATAAACAGCGTCAGGGATAACAAGGCCGTCTGAGCTTTAGTATAACTAGGAGGAACCATTGGCACGCGTTGCAGGAGTTGACTTGCCGAGGAATAAGAGGGTGGAAGTTGCCCTGACCTATATCTATGGAATAGGTTCTGCTTCGGCGAAAAATATTTTGAGTAAGGCCGGCGTCAATCCAGATACCCGCACCGACAATCTGACTGACGCAGAAGTGAACCAGATTCGTCACATCATCGACGACGAGTACAAGGTTGAGGGCGATCTCAGGCGTGAAATTCAGATGAATATCAAACGCCTGATGGACCTCGGTTGCTATCGCGGTCTGCGTCATCGTCGCGGTCTTCCATGCCGCGGTCAGCGTACACACACCAATGCGAGAACCCATAAGGGCCCGCGCCGTATCCTTGGAAGGAAAAAGTAAAAAATGGCTGTAACAACTCGTAAGACACGCGGAAAAAAGAAGGTAAAGAAAAACATCCAGACGGGTGTGGCTCATATCCAGAGCACCTTCAACAACACTGTTATAACCATCACGGATGTGGCCGGCAATTCTCTTTCGTGGAGCACCGCCGGCGCCAAGGGTTTCAAAGGCTCGCGTAAAAGCACTCCTTTTGCAGCCCAGGTAGCAGCAGAAGACGCCGCCAAGAAGGCCATGGAGCACGGTATGCAGAACGTAACCGTGTATCTCAAAGGCCCCGGTTCAGGCCGTGAAGCCGCGTTGCGCGCTCTGTCCGCCGCCGGTCTAAAGATTCTGGCGATTCGCGACGTCACCCCTATTCCGCACAACGGCTGTCGTCCGCCCAAAAGACGGCGCGTCTAGTTGTAAGTGGTCCATTTGTCGGGTAAAACCTTTTGGAACGCCTGGAGAGGGTTATGTACAGAAACTGGTACGAATTGATCAAACCGAAGCGCCTCGAAGTCGAACAGGAAACCCTGACCGACAAGCATGGCAAGTTCTGGTGCGAACCGCTGACCGGCGGATTTGGAACCACCATCGGCAATGCACTGAGACGCATTCTGCTTTCCTCGCTGAGAGGATCAGCCATCTCCGCCGTTAAGATCGACGGTGTCCTGCATGAATTCTCGTCCATCCCCGAAGTCAAGGAAGATGTGACTCACATTATCCTCAATCTCAAGCAGGTCAGCGCGAAACTGCACGAAAACGAGACGGTCGTTGTCGAAATAGACAAAAAAGGCCCCTGCAATCTGACGGCGGGAGACATCCAGCATAATCTGGTGACGATAACCAACCCCGAACTGCACATCGCAACCATCGGGGAAGGCGGAACTCTGCACATGGAACTGACCTTCACCACCGGTCGCGGTTATGTTCCGGCGGATGAAGTCGATCAGAGCCAGATGCCGATAGGCACCATCCCAATCGACGCCATTTATTCGCCGGTCAAGGATGTGAATTACTCGGTTACGGCAGCGCGCGTCGGACAACGCTTAGACTTCGACAAGCTTACGCTTGAAATCGAAACCAACGGAGTCGTAAGACCGGACGATGCTCTGGGCCTAGCCGCCAAAATACTTAAAGAGCAAATGAGCATCTTCATCAACTTCGACGAGTCCATCGGTCCGGAAGAAGTTGAGGAGGAAGAAGAAGAATTCAACAAGAATCTGCTCCGTCCCGTTGACGAACTGGAACTTTCAGTCCGTTCGGCCAACTGTCTGCAGAACGCCAACATCCGTTATATTTACGAACTGGTGCAGAAGACGGAAGCCGAAATGCTCAAGACCAAAAACTTCGGACGCAAGTCTCTTAACGAGATCAAAGAAATCCTTTCCGAAATGGGTCTGTCGCTGGGCATGAAGCTTGAAGGATTCAAGGAAATACTGGAGAAGAAGAGACAGCAGATGCAGGTTGAGGAGTAATCCTGTTCTTTTGCTGGGTTCAATAGGAAAGGCACTGTAAGATGCGTCATCGTATGGCAGGAAGAAGACTTGGTTGTGACAGCTCTCATCGCAGAGCAATGATGCGCAACATGGTGACATCGTTGATTCTGCACGAAAGAATCAACACCACTGAGGCCAAGGCCAAGGAACTGCGTTCCGTAGCCGAGAAGCTTGTAACCCTCGGAAAGCGCGGCGATCTGCATGCCCGCCGTCAGGCTGCGGCTTTTGTCGCCAACAAAGAAGCTGTCGCCAAGCTGTTCAGCGATCTTTCCGCTCGCTTCAAGGAGCGCAACGGCGGTTACACCCGTATTATGAAAACCGGTTTCCGCATCGGCGACAACGCCTCCATGGCAATCATTGAGCTGCTGCCCGAAACCAAGGCCCCCGTCGTAGAAGAGAAAGTCGAAGGCGAGAAGCCCAAGAAGAAGAGAGCCTCCAAAAAGGCGGCTGAAGAGTTAGAAAAAGCTGAAGAATAAGCGCGGCTGCTGTCTTCGGCACTTTGATAATTACTCTGTTTTCAATTTCGGCGACTGCAATACAGCCGCCGAGTCCGTTCGGCATTACCGAAGCGTCGTTCGGAGTTTTTCAAGGTCGATTGCTCCTGAACAAAGGGAAAAATTGACCGAACATTCGGCTTCCGAATGGCTCTGGCCGTTCGGATTAAGACAGAAACAATAACTGTTGTACATCAGAGGAAAGATTAATGTCACGCTACACAGGTCCGAGAGTAAGGGTTTTACGCAGATTGGGTATGGATTTGCCGGGTCTTACGGCTAAGAGCGGAAGCAAGAGAGCTTATCCCCCCGGAGACAAAGGCCCGCTCGGCGCCCGTAAAAAAAGAACAGATTACGGCGATCATCTGTTTGAGTACCAGAAACTGCGTATCAATTATGGTCTCAGCGAAAAACAGTTCCGTATGGTCGTAAAAGAAGCCAAGCGTCAGAAGGGCGACTCAGGCAGCAATCTTCTGCGTCTGCTTGAGCAGCGCCTCGACAATGTCGTGTTCCGCATGGGTGTCGGCCGCAGCATTCCGCACGCACGCCAGATCGTTGCTCACGGTCATGTAAAAATCAACGGTCGCAGAGTTGATATTCCATCCTTCATCGTCAAGCAGGGCATGGAAATCTCTCTGACCGACAAGATCAAGGCCAACGAGGTCGTCTCTGAAACCTTGAAGAGCCCGATGCTGGTTCGTCCCAGCTATCTGAGCTTCGATCCGGTCAACAACTCGGCCACCATGATTGAGTTGCCGGCTCGTGAAGACACACCAATCGAAGTACAGGAAGCTCTCGTCATCGAGTTCTACAGCAGACAGATTTAGTAGCGTAAATCTCATATGTGAAAAGCCGGGTTTCTTAACCCGGCTTTTTTGTTGTCTGTCCGTGCAATATGTTGAAAATTGTTGTTACAAGTCTCCAGGAGATTCTGAGCCGCTCGGATAAATCAAGAGCGCTAAACCTGCGAGTTGTGGCAAGCCTGTCTATTGCAGTAATACAGCTCTTCTGCCTGGTGCAGCTTCAGATTTTAAGTCTCACCTGTTTGTGCAGATTTTCGAAACTGCAGTCAAGGCGCCCCAGGTGTTCGCCGTCTATGTCGATGAGTACGTCTTCTTTTGAGACGGCTTTAACGCGTGAGGCTCTGGCGGTTGACACGTCTGGCATGTAGATGTGCGTTCCGTTATAAATGTGGCGTCCGTTGTTGAGCATCCTCAGTTTTGAAACGCCCTTGATGATTACAACATCGAAGAATCCGTCATCGGGCTGCGCCTGCGGTGCCATGAACATTCCGCCGCCGAAATATCGCCCGTTTGCGACTGCTACAGTATTGATGCAGATTTCCTGCGATTCACTGTCGTCCAGCGTCAGCGTAACCGTCTGGTTGCGGTAATCCCACATGGCCTTGAGTGTGTTGATCATAAAGCTGAGTTTTCCGCCCAGCATTTTGGAGGAATTATTTATGTATGAATCAACCAGCCCGCTGATGCCGAAGCTGGCGATGTTGATGAAGTGCCCAAGACGTTTTCTGCTTTTATGATCTACATATGTAAAGCGTCCGACGTCTATGGCTCGGCATTCCCGTCCGACCAGACGCTTTACGGCTTCTACCGGATTGTTGCTCCAGCCGAATGTTTTACGGAAGTCTCCGCCGGTGCCGGAACATATAAAGCCGAAAGCGCACTGGGGGTTTATCATTGTTTCGCCGTCGAAAAATCCGTTTATTACTTCGTTGTTTGTGCCGTCTCCACCCAGCGCGACAACCATTTCGTAGCCTCTGCTGCAGGCTTCGCGTGCGAACTCCGTCGCGTCTCCCGGTCGCGCCGTCAGTTTGAAGTCGAAGGTGCCGAGGTTGTTCTCGATGAGTTCCGCCAGAGACGGCCAGTTTTTGCCGGTGCTGCCGTT
>JAKQSH010000257.1 GCA_029570245.1 Deltaproteobacteria bacterium
ATAATGGGTTTTTCCATCGCCCAGGAAGATTTTCTGGGGCTTGAAATCAGCAGCCAATGGGCGCACCACAAAGAAACAATAAGCATTCTCGATGCTTCCTGTCAGGGGCAGGGCGATCAGTGTGTAACAGAAAGGGAAAGCTATCTGGGAAACATGGTTACGCTGGCTTTTGTTCCCAAATATCGTATCGCCACGCTCGACTGGTTCTGGGCTACCACCAGCGTTGCGCTGAAACTGCCCCTTGATCTGCAGAACAACGATCTGCAGCTTTACGAACTTGATCCGGGTTTTCAGTTTTATTTTATCGCTACCCCCTGGCTGGGAATCGAACTCGATCTGAACTACATGATGCATATCACCGACCCGGAAGACCTTAATTACGAGTCGGATGTTGAAAAAGAAGAAAGCCAGAAGCGCGGCACAGATACCGATTTCTTTTCGGCGTTTTATGCCCGCGCCAATTTTGTTTTCAAACCGGCAGTTCACCATTATCTGATGCTTTTTGCCGAAAGCGAAATCTGGTTCCATTCGGTCGATGACGAACGTACTCTTGAACTTAAAGATATGATTCACCACATCAGCCAGCCTCAAACCAACGACGATGTAAACGACCTCCGTTATTACGCCAATCGCAAAGTCAATCTCGGTGGCGGATATCGCGCCAATGTCGGGCCTATGGAAGCCGGCGTGGGTGCCTGGGGCGCCGTTACTCAGACCGACCGCCGTCACAACTGGGGCATTGATGTCGATTTAAGACTTACGTTCTGAGCCGCAAAACCCATAAACAAAGATTTGTTGCTGTCAGATAACCGCATCATCCGGCGGGCAGGAGTAGCCTTTTTTAGATTTGTCGGCTTGTTCTCGCAGGCGCGCTTCCAGTCGGCGCAACTTTTCCGAAACGACCAGTGAGAGGTTTTTCAGAATTTTGTGATGCACGCCGGGATTGGACTTCGCCATGCGGCGGAAGTCGTCAGTGGTAAGAGAAAACAGAATGCAATCTTCTGCGCAGCGGGCAGCCGACATGCGCGCTTCGGCGTCGATGAGCGCCAGTTCTCCGAAAATGTGTCCGGCGTTAAGCTCACAGATTGTGTGATTCAAAAGTCTTCCAGATGAAAGTTGGACCATTACACGGCCTTCCACAACTCCATACAGTATGCCGGATTTGTCGCCTTCTTTAAAAATGTACTGGCCCTTAAGCGTTTCCCACATGCCACAGCTTGATGCGACAGCCTGCAGTTCGTCCTGGCTTAAGCCCCTGAACAGTGAAAACGCTCTTAATTTGTCCGTTTCGATCATCGCCGGCCTCTTCCCGAATTTTATGAACAATAAGCCGTTGCAATTGCCGATTCCAGCAATTCTGATACTGCATCCGGCGCTGCGTTTTTCCAAATCTTTTCTGCTGTCATTTTCCTGCCTGCCGGACGTTAAGAAATATTCAATCCTTAATTGTGGTAATTTCCTTTATATGTTAGAGTACTCCATCAAATAGTTCGGGTGGAATATCTTAAACAACACCTACATATTCCAGGGGTAGATGAGAGATGAAGGTCAAATGTACTAATTGCGGGGCCAAATTCAAGCTTCACGACAGTAAGATTCCTCCTCAGGGATTGCGCATGGAATGTCCAAGGTGCGGAAGCGCAATCAATGTCAGCAGTCCCGGACTAGGTGGAGAAAACGCCGACTCCGACGATGTACCTGCTTCTGTTTCCTCGAAAATGGCACCACCACCGCCTCCTCCATCGTTCGACGACTTCGAGTTGCCTTTAGAGCCACCTTCCGTCCGGGGGCAGAGCACACCTCAGGAAATGCCGGACTTCGATATTCCGTCTTCGCCGGGAAGCGAGGACGGTGATCTCGAAAAACTGCTTGAAGGTGCGCTGAACGAGATGGAAGACGAGTTCCCCCTGGATGAACAGAATGACGACAGTATTCTGACTCCACCTCCTGCGCCCGAAAAAAAATTCACCGCAGACGGTGCAAAGGAGGAGAAAAAATCCGGCTTCGACTTCAACATGATTGATGAACTGCCGACCGAAGCTCCTCCTATTCTGGGCGACGATTTTCTTTCCGGCAGCAGCACATCCGGCGGTGATTTCGATATCGCCAGCATGCTTGAAGACGCTGCCGGAGAAGTTGGAAGTGAAATGGAGAAAGCTTCGACGTTGAAAGACCGCATCTCGAATTTGCCGGACTTCAACGAAAATGAATTCTCACCGGAAATCGAAGAAAATGTAGAACCTCTTTCCGGCGATGACCTTTTCGATCTTGACGGTGTCGGTTCGGAAGAGATGGTTGATATTCCCGATACCGGAATGAGCTCTGGAGCATCTGCAGGCGCTTTCGACGGCAGCAGGGGCAAAGCTCCTATTTCGCTCGATATGCTTGACGACATTCCAGACGTAACCGGCAAGAGCGCAAGGGCCGGTCTTTATTATCTACGGTCCGGCGGTGGGAAAGTTCTGGGACCCTTCCCTGAAAAAGTCGTAATCGACATGATTCAGGCCGGCAAGTTGAACGGCAAAGAAGATGTGAAAGGGGCCGATGACAAGTGGCTTTCTCTTACAGACATTGCGCAGTTCAAAGCTGCGCTTGATTCTGTTTCCGGTTCGGACGATATCATTGAGCCGTTAATGCCGCAGAAAACGCAGAAAATAATATCGCCGGAAGAACGCAAAAAGCTTAAGGACGAGGGCGTAAAGCGTCGCAGAGCCGGTTCTCTGGACGTAATTTCTCCCAGAAAAGCCCCGCGTAAAAAACTACCGCTGAAACTTACCGTTCCGTTCGGAGTTCTGCTTGTTCTGTTCGGAATTGTAAGTTATTTGCAGGTTGTGGAAGAGATCAGCGTTTTCGATCTGCTTACAGGAACCAGCGTTTACGATCTGCCCATGCTCGACCAGCTTAAATCCCGCCATCGTGAACGCTACGAAGAAGCCCTGAATCTTCTGAAGGATGACAGTCCCAAGGCATTCAACGATGCTCGCGAACTGGCCGTCGATATGCTGAAGGGCGGCGATTTCAGAGGCTCTCCGGTCGTAAATGCTCTGATAGCCGAACTTGACTTCGAGATTCTGCGGCGTTTCGGTGGTTCGATGGAAATTTCCAACGAAGCCAACGACCATCTGGCGGTAATAGACAAAACAGGAAAAACCGAACCCGAATTTCTGCTGGCGCATGCTTCTCAGGAATTCTGGCGCCACGATTACGAAAAGGCCCGCGAACTGCTCCAGAAAGTTCTGGTTCAGAGGCCGCAGGATGTTCGCGCTCTGCAGATAGCCGCCGAAACTTTTCTGTATCTGCCCGACAAGACCCCGGCCCACAAATATCTGGAGAAAATAATCGAAGCCAAGGCTGCGACCGTTCGCACCTATTATCTGCTCGGCCGGCTTGAAGCAGCCAGAGACGATAAAACTGCCGCCGAGAATTATTACAAAAAGGCGCTTGAAATCAATCCCAAGCACATCGACACAAAAATAGAAATGGCTGGTCTGCTTATTACCCCTACCGGAGCCATGCATAAGTCCGAACGTGATCTGCGCCA
>JAKQSH010000262.1 GCA_029570245.1 Deltaproteobacteria bacterium
CGCGAGTGTTGGTTATTGCCAGCGTGTAAGCGCCTGTTTTGCGTGATTCTTCAAGATAATTGTTAACGTCGGTGCCTTCGCCCGACTGAGAAACGCCGATTACCAGGCTGCCGCGCTGTTTTACCGTCGTTCCGTAGATTGTAAGAATGGAAGGCGTTGCCAGATGAACTGGGATTCCCAGCAGCGATTCGATGAGGTATTTTCCATAAAGGCAGGCGTTGTCGCTGGTTCCGCGCGCTACGAAGGTGACCATGCCGATGTCTTTGGATTTGAGCGTCTGCACGACTTTTTCGATCTTGCGGCCTTCGCGCTGCCACAAACGGGCGATAACTTCAGGGGCCTGCTTTATTTCTCTCAGCATATGATACATCTTAAATCTCCCGGTGAGAGTTTATACCAGAATCCGCCGGTATGGTACAGGCAGGGTGTGGCACTGTCAAGAATATATCCCCTGAATATAAAGTTTTACTTGAAGAGGCGTTTGACAATATTTTAAGGCGATAGTAGATTTGTCAGCCGGAAAGAAAAATAGGCCTGTTTTCGGGAAGGAGTATATTGTGAGACTGAAAGCATTGATTCTGTCGCTTGTTTTTGCCGTATTGCCTCTTATGGCCGTTCATGCCGAAGCAACTGGAAGCTGGACCGAAGTCGGTTTTGAGTTCAATAATGGAAACGGCTACTGGTGCATCGGCGCCGCCAATGACCAGGTTATGGTCGCTTTCGGTTCAATGGGCGACGGTCAGGGGGGCACTTCTCCCGTCACCAGGCGCTCAATAAATGGCGGTGTAAGCTGGAGCCCGGTCACATTGCCGACTTTCGGCGGTTTTTACACCATTATTTCGGATATCCAGATGATCAACGAAAATCTGGGGTATGCCGCAGGCGGCGAGCTTGGCATGACCGGTACTTTAGTCGGCCCGATGTATAAAATCACCAATAAAGGTGCAAACTGGGAAGTTTTACCCTCGCCAATAGATAGCATATGTATGGGTAGTAAAATTTTCTGCCTTCCAGACGGTCTTAACTGCTGGGTGACCTGCGACAGTGGATACATTATCCATACATACGATGGCGGAACGAATTTCAACGTTTACACTGTTCCCAACACCGAACTCAATGCCGGACCGATTCACTTCATTAACGAAAATGAAGGCTGGGCGGCATTTTACAAGACCGAAACCATTGACAACGGCGACGGCACCAGCCATACGAACCTGCTTGACGAGGGTACAATTTACCACACCACAAACGGCGGTTCCACCTGGGAAACGCTGGTCGAAGAAGAACTGCTGGAATATACCGATATTCAGTTCATCGACAGCAATGTCGGTTATCTTACCGCAGATGACGGCGGTTACGCCTATGTGCTGAAAACCACCGATGGCGGACACAACTGGGACGACACCGGCATTATGAAAGATTTGCCTGTCGGTTCCGATCCTTCCAAATATCCCAAGCTTTTCTATCTGGCCGGAATTGAATTTTTCGACGCCAATCGCGGCTGGGCGGTTGGTTCTTATGGAGAACCTGAAGGTTCCATAATGAACACTCCGGCGCTGTATTACACTGAAAACGGCGGCGACAGCTGGGCGATTTTCCCCACTTCTCTTCAGGACGGCTCAGCCGGGCACGGAGGCACTTTTACAGATGTCGATTTTCTTGACGAGCATATGGGCTTTGCCGTGGCCGATATGATGTTGCTGGTCAAATACGACGACGGTCAGTATATTCCACCTGATCCCCCGGTTGACGGAGACAGTGACGGAGACTGGGACGGTGAAGGCGAGGCGCCGGGGCCGGAATATACCGGTGCATTGGGTGAGCCCTGCCCAGTTCCGGGAATGAACCGCAGCGATACTCACGATTATCCGCGCTGCGATGCCGGTCAGGGTTCTGAATTCTGTGTTTTCAACTCAGATATTTCTTATTGCAGCCAGACCTGTCAGGCGGATGCGAATTGTCCGGGCGAATGGAAAAAGGTCTGTTGCAGACCGCTTACAATCAATGGCGAAAGCCAGAATGTCTGTGTTTTTGATGAGGAAATGTGCGCCGATTCCGAGCTGCTGGCGGGTGAATGGTATTCATATAACGGTCAGGTGGTCGGAGAAACCTGCGATCCGGAAGACAAGCCTCCCTGCGACGAGCATTTCGGCGGTGATTTCTGTGTCGCCACTTCTTCGCCTTTCTGTTCGCAGATGTGCGATGACGATTCTGACTGTCAGGGTGGGTTCACCGCAGGCTGTTGTAACGGAAAATCCGGTTCGACCGTTTTCTGTCAATTCGGTGCTGTCTGTAATCCAGAACCGGAAGACGGCGATGAAGACAGTGTGACGGATGGCGACTACGAAGAATCAATTCCAGATGGAGATGACTACGTGGTTGACGGAGATGTAATGGCGGATGGCGATCAGGGAAACGCAGCCGAAGGCAGCGGAGGATCGTGCAATGGAAGCGCATCCCTGCCTTCGATATTTGTCATGCTTTCAGCGGCTGCTGCAATCGTCTTTAACAGACGCCGCAAATAATTTAAATCTCCATTAAGCAAAAGCCCCACCAGAAATCCTGGCGGGGCTTTTTTTCATGTCCTGTATCGTTTTCTGTTTACAGAGCGCCTTCTGTCCTGAAGCCCGCCCAGTATGCCGGATGCGGATAATCCTTCATAACTTTCAGCTGTGCAGCACGCAGTGCCTCGTCTGTGCTTAAACCTTTTTTGAGTTCGCGGAAAAAATGCTTCATAAGAATTGCACTTGTAAGATCGCTTACGCGCCACAGACTTGAAATAACCTGTTTTGCTCCGGCCGTAAGGAATGCCCGCGTGAAACCTATTATTTCGTCGCCTCCGGCCAGCATGCCTCTGCCGGTTTCGCAGGCCGAAAGCGTTACCAGATCGGCGTTGACTTTTGTTCCGAGCAGTTTCTGCATGGTGAAAACGCCGGAATCCATTTCGTCCGGTGCAAGATAAATTGCGGCCTGGAAAGGATCGGCGGCGTTTGTGCGGGCATGTCCGGCGATATGAACGTGTTTGTAATTCTTCAGTGCGTCAATCAGAGCCGCTGCGCTGGCCGAGTCTCCGAATTCGGTTTTCGCGCCTTTGAACGTATAACCGAATGATGCGATTTCCTGTTTGGTCAGCGGCAGTTCCGGCAGGTCTTTTGCCTCGGCGCGCCCTATTGCTTTTCTCTGTGCTGCCGATGCGTTTGTCGGTGACGGATTGACAGTGAAACGAAGTTCCGCCGCGCTTGAGACATAGTGAACCGCGCGTTTGCTTACAAGTGGGCCTTTGCCGTCGTTGAGCGCACTGAATGGAATGAAGTGCATTATGTCGTGTGGTGCGACAATAAGGTTTTTCTTCGACTGCCAGGCGGTTTTCTGTGGGGCAAGCAGAATATCGTAGAGTTTGCGTGAGGTTGAGTCTGTCGGGGTGAAATTTTCTATCTGCTGCAAAAACTGTTTCATCAACAGGCGCAGCGATGTACGTGTAATTCTTTGGACTTCCATGTTCAGTCCGGCATCGCTGAGTGTCCAGGTTACGAGACTGTTTCTGCACATGAAATAGCTTATCAGAACAGAATCCGAACCCAGACCGGCCTGCAACTTGGTCATATTCACCGGGTTGACAGTGACATACGACGGCATGTCCTTGTCTGCCGCAGTCATTTCGCTTATAAGCGATTCATAGGCCGAGCGAGCGTCTTCAAGCGCTTTGGCCGCTGCTGGTTTTTCTCTTTCTGTGGCTTTCCGGTATGCGTCTTTTGCGTTTGCCAGTCTGTCTCTGAGTTCCGATTCTCGTGCCATAAGTGCATTCTTTTCGCTCTGCTCGAAGCTCAGCTCAGTTGATGAAACAATGTCGAGGAATCGTCTGCCCCGATAGCGTTCCGCCATTTCGAAGGCTTTTTCGGCTTGATTGTTTTCGGCCAGAATTTCAATCGCTTCGTCGTAAAGCTCCCATTTTACCTCTTCCAGTCTGGGGCCTTCGAGATTAGGACGCACTGCGCGCGGCATCGGTTCTACCGCGTCGATTCCCGCCAAAAAATGCTTCAGCGCAGCGTCGTTCCGGTTTTCCATGCGCTCAACGCGGCCCAGTTGCAGATGGTAGCGCCATTCCCATTCCGATGCTCCGCTGTCCTGAGCCAGCTTGAGGCCCTCTTCAAGCGCCTTGCGCGCTTCAACAGGCATTTTTCGTTCGATGTAAATCCGTCCCAATCCAAGAAGTGACTTATAAATATTTATCGGACTGTTGATTTCTTTGCTGATGCTGATCGCTTTTTCGAGGTGTTCAATTGCCAGATCATATTTTTCCATCAGTTCGAAGTTCAGGCCCAGGTTTGCATAGTCGAAAGCCAGTCCCATTCTGAAATTCAATTTGCGGTCGAAACTAAGTGCCTTTTCAAAGGCAACGCGGGCGCGCACGAAATTTCCTCCGCGCCGGTATGCGTCGCCGAGATTGTTGTATGAATTCGCCATTTCTCCGACATCGCCCAGTTTCTCGGACAGTTCCAGGGCGGCCTTGGTTGACTGAACGGCTTCTACGCGGCGTCCCAGCGCGGAATAAATTGTACCTTCGGCATTGCGGAACATTATCTGGAAGCGGATGTTCTGGGCTTTTTCGGAAAGTGTCAAACCTTCTTTCTGCCATACAAGGGCGCGGGCGAAATCGCCTTTGCGGTATAGCGCGTTTACCAAGTCAAGCATGGCTTGAATTTTCAATTTGTCGTAGTTGATCTTTTCGGCAAATAGCGCCTGAATTTTTGCT
>JAKQSH010000270.1 GCA_029570245.1 Deltaproteobacteria bacterium
CAGTCAACCCTGATATGCCGTACGGCGGCGTTTTCGCGGACAGCCCGGCGCAGTTTATGAAAAATCTTTCGCATCTATGCTGGTTTAATCTTTCCATGAACAGCCTGCCGCACATGATTTTTGCGGCAGGCGGATTCATAATGCTGCTGCGCCGACGCAGCGCCGCACCGGAACTGCCGCTGCTGGCGCTCATGCTGCCGGTCGCGGCGCTCATGTGTGCGGCCTTTCCACTTTCGCCCGGACACCCCTTGCTTTACGGCGGGCTTCCGGCGCTGGCCGGACTGGCGGCGGCGCCCACGCTGAAAGACCTCTGGACGCATCTCGAAGGTCGCCGCTTTGCTCTGCGGCTGCTGGCTTTGAGCGTCGCCGCACTGCTCTGCGCTGCAAGTCCGCTGTTGTCCGACGCATTGTGTTAAAAATTTCTTATTGAAACTTTGAAAATACTTAACTTGGGTATTATGATTGGTTGCGGTTTCCGGCCCCCGGTCCGGGGACCTGGATACGTAATGTCGAAAAAACAATTCTGCGGTGTATTGAGGCAGTAAGGAAGTGAGTCTCCAATGGAGCAGCCCGTAAGCATAGTCGCAAAGGAATTCAGACTCGACGCAAAAGTCGTCTCAGGCATTAAACAGCTTCTTGATGAAGGTTACGGAATTCCGTACATCGCAGCCTATCGCCGCGATGTCTCCGGCGGCCTGGACGAACTCCAGATCGCCGCCATCCGCGACGGCATCGGATATTTCAGCGAGCTGGAAGAGCGCAAGCGCGAAATTCTGGCCGCACTGGAGCAGAAAGGCGAGCTTACGCCATCGCTGCGTTCAGGCGTGGTCAACTGCGGCAACCGTGCAGAACTTGAAGACCTGTATTTTCCGTACAAATCCAAAAAACGCGCCAAGGTGGAAATCGCCCGCAAGCTGGGTCTTGAGCCGCTGGCACAGCGCATCTGGGAACAGGGCGACGAACAGGAAGACGTTGAAACCATCTGCCGCACATACCTGAAGCCAGGTGACGAACACGGCGAGGCCGAGATTCTCGAAAGTGCGCTGGCCATCGTAGCCGAATACATAGTGCAGTCGCCGGAAGTGCGGCATGATGTGCGCGACATAACCTGGCGCGAAGGCGAGCTTTATTACAAGCGCAATCCCAAATGCAACCGCCCCATTCCCATGCAGTCGGTGCCCGAACCCGTTTCCGGCGTCTCGCATCACCGCTTCATGGAGTTGTGGCGCTCGGAAGTTCGCGAGCAGATCATTCTGCATATAAAGGTCGATGAAAACGAAGTTCTAAAGGTGCTCGACAAGGCCGTGCTTAAAAACGAAAAATCGGTCTGGCGCCCTCATCTGGTTACGACCATCCGCGACTCCTACGAGCGCATTCTGGCCGGGCAGATCGAACGCGAAATAGTGCAGGAACTCAAGCGGCGCGCCGACGAAAAGGCCGTGGCGCTCATCGACTCCAACCTGCAGGCGCTGCTGCTCAAGCCGCCCCTGCCGGGCCGCGTTGTGCTGGCGCTGTCTCACAATTCCGCCGACGAGCTGCAGACGGTGGTCATCGACCAGCTGGGACGCCTGCTCGAACACCAGACCATGATTACCCCGGTCACGGTGGAAGCAAAACAGGCTCTGATAAAATTCGTGGAAGACGAAATCGGCATGCACAAT
>JAKQSH010000271.1 GCA_029570245.1 Deltaproteobacteria bacterium
AAAGCCAGACTGGCGGCACTGCTTTTTCTTATTGCGGTAATCTCGGTATCTTTGTATCTGGCATCTGAATCACTTCCGCATGAAATGGGTAATCTGGCAGACAGTACACAGATAAGCGCGAAATTCGACACCTGGCAGGACGCAATCACAATGATTGCCGCAACACCACTGACAGGAATAGGTTACGGAGCCTATGCTGCCGGTGTCAGCTATTTCAGCAACGGCACCGGCGGTGTGACTCGCGCCATTTTCCCCGAAAATATTTTCCTGCAGTTGTTCGGAGAATTCGGTTTGCCTTTCGGTCTTACGATATTTCTGATACTAACGATATTCCTCATGCGTACGGCTCGCCGCAGTCAGCCTTCGCGCACCATGGCGGCATCTGCGATTGCACTGATTTACGCGCTGCTGCACGATCTGAGCGACTTTGCACTTATGATACCGGCGATTTTCCTGACATGGATGATAATTCTGGGCGCACTTAACGGAAATATACACCGCCAGAAAGAACTGGAAACAAGACTTCCGCGCGTCAACTCGGCTGCGCTGGGAATAGCCATGATATCACTGGCTCTGCTGCATTTTTCTCTTGGATCGTGGGCCTTCGCAAACAATCAGGAATCCGTTCAGTTGCGCCTGCACAAGGCAGTCAACAACATGCAGATTTCCGAGATTGACTTTGAAGCCGAAATGAAGAGATGTATTTCACTTTTTCCGGCAGATTATTATCTTCGAATGCTGGCATCCGAACACTACAGACATAAAGGCTGGAGTTCTACCGCAAAACGAATTCTGCACCTGAAGAAAGCGGTTGAATTGAATCGTGTCAGCCCTCTGCCCCGCCGCATGCTGGGGCAGGCTTATTTCGAAATCGGAGACCGTAACAACGCGCGAAAAGAATTCACACAGGCACTGCAATTCGCCTTCAAAGATACCGGTCTGCTGAGGACTGTATCCCTGGCCGGCTTCCACGGCAGGGAACTTGCAGACATGTTTCCCAGAAACACCGAAGTGCTGCGCCATTCCACACGCATTCTCCGCACAATGGGCAACAACATTGCGGCAGCCATATTATATGAAGAATGCCTGCCACCGAATGCCGGGAAAGACGATCTGGTGCTTGCGGCAAATGCACTGATTTCACTGGGTAGAATAGAAAGCGCCAAGAAAATTCTTGAAAAAATAGAAATTAATTATCCGAAAGCCAGCGAACCCTGGCAGATCAAGGCCGCCATATATGCGAAAGAAAAGAGATACTCCGACGCATTGCAGGCTTATGAGAAAGCCGCCAGTCCAGGCGGCGGAGACAGCAGACTGCATCTGATGGCGGTCGAGATTTCTCTGAAAGCCGGCGACCTTGAGAAAGCCGAACAGTTTCTGTCAAAAGTTCGTGCGCATGATCGCGAAAACCTGTCGGTTTATTTCTTCCTGCGCGGCGAAATGAACAGACTTAAGCACAAATACCAGAGCGCCCTTACAGACTTTTCGCTGGCGTCGAGTCATGCGCCGAACAATTGCAGCTTTCTGGTGAAAATTGCAGATATGAACTACGCGCTTGAGCATTTAGATAAAGCGATTGAATTTTACCTGAAAGCGGCAGATTGCGCCGGCGGTAAAAAATCTCAGGAACTGCGGCGAAAGGCGAGCGGTCTGAAGAAAAAGGCTGACATTTCTTCCAACGACTGAAATTCAGCCTCCGAAGCGCTCGACCTTAAGCACGCCTTTCTGATGTCTTATTTCATTCGACAGCATGTCAAGCTGATGAATGTCTTTAACTTCAATGCTGAAATAACAAGTCGCAGTGCCGTCTTTTTTCATCTGCTGAAGACTGGCTGATGTGATGTTTATATTATGAGTGCTGAATATTCCCGACAGACGCATCAGCATTCCGGTCTGATCCTGCGTTACGATACGCAACCGTACCGGCATGACAGTGCTCTCGGCGCTGTTCCACCATGCCTTAAGAATGCGATCCGGCGAAAGGCCCTTCAGTTTGATGCAGTCTGAACGGTGTATCGTTACACCGCGCCCACGCGTGATGAACCCAACGACATCGTCGCCACGCACCGGGTTGCAACACTTGCCATAATGAGTCATAATGTCGTCAAGTCCTTCAATACGCAATGGACTTTTGCCCGAAGCGACCCTGCGGACTTTTTTCTTTTCTTTTTCCTTTTCCTTGTCTGCAGCATTCCTCTCTGTCGCAATCAATTTGTCAAGCTCGGTTCTGGGAATGCTTTCGCGCAGGACATCCTGCGGATTCAGTTTGGATTCGCCGATCTGCATATACAGTTCGTCAAGGTCTTTAACTTTGAATTTTTCCGGGATACCTGACAATTTGTTGTGTTGCAGAAGTTTCTTCAGATTCTGTCCGAAATTCTTGAACACTTTTTCCAGCTGCAAGCGTCCGTTCTCACGCAAACGCTCCCGTTCTTCAGTCCTGATGGCATAGCGTATTTTGTTCCGTGCACGACTGGTAACAACGAAATCAAGCCATTCTCGCTTGGGATTCTGCTCTTTGCGAGTCTGAATTTCAACTATATCGCCGTTCTGCAATTCGTGACGCAGCGGAACAATGCGGTGATTGACCCTAACGCCGCAGCACCTGTAGCCAAGTTCGCTGTGAACCGCAAAAGCGAAATCCAGTGCTGTTGCGCCCTTCTGCATAACCTGAACATCGCCTCCAGGAGTAAAGACGAAAATCCGGTCTGAGAAAAAATCGACCTGAAGCGCATCAATGAAATCTTCAGGGGCGCTGCCGTCCATGCGAATTTCAAGCAGCCTGCGCAGCCAGTCTGTTTTGCTTATTTCTTCAGCCTTGAGTTTGCCGCCTTCTTTATAAACCCAATGCGCAGCGACACCGTTTTCGGCTACTTCGTTCATTTTTTCGGTACGAATCTGAATTTCCATGCGCTCATCGTATGAGCCCCAGACCAGAGTATGCAGCGACTGATAGCCGTTGGCTTTAGGCATGGCCACATAATCTTCGAATGAACCCGGAATTGGTCGCCAGTGAGAATGAACCATGCCCAGCACTTTATAGCAGTCTTCAATACACGCAACAACGATACGGAAAGCGATAATGTCCGGCACCTCGTCCAATTCAAGCTTTTTGGCCTTCATCTTCATATAGATGGAGTAATTCTGCTTGATTCGCCCGTATACATGACCTTCGACGCCACCAGACGCCATCATGCCTTTGATTTCTTCGATCACTTTCTCGACATCGGCACGGTGACGGTTAACATAGTTGCGCACATAGCCTGAAACTTTTCGGTAATCATCTTCAAACAATACAGGAAAACACTGTTCTTCAAGGTTGGCCTTAATCCAGTGCATTCCAAGACGGTTTGCAAGCGGCGCGTATATCTGAAGCGTTTCCCGTGTAAAACCCAGCCGGCGATCCTCATCCGCCCAGACGCTCATACGCTTCTGTTTTTCCATGCGTTGCGCCAGACGCACAAGAATCATGCGTATGTCACGCGAGAGCGCCAGAAACATTTTGCGGAAATTCTCGGCCTGTGCCTGCTGCTGGCTGCGAAATGTTATCTCAAAAAGCTTCTGTATGCCTTCGGTTAGAAAAGCCGTTTCACTGTCGATTTTCTCGGCTATTTCTTCCAGCCTGACGATTTTTGAATCAAGCGCAGGCTGCATCAGTGCCGCCATTATGCCATTGCAGTCCATGCGCATACGGGTCAGAAAATCCGCGACATCAAACACCTGAAGAAGCATGTCGTTCCGGTCTTCTGGAATAAACCCATTATACAGGGACACGGCGAAGTCGATTGCCCGTCTCAGCTCTTCGACATCGCTGCACGGATTGTATTTCCTGACATCGGAAAGAATCCTGTCGGTTCTGAGTTTTATATCTTCCTTATTCATTCTCGAACTCGGCTATGATGCGATCCAACTGCCGCCTGCCATCTTCCCTATCCGGTTTTGCATCCCCGAAAACTATCGCGTCCAGTTTTTCTGAAGCTTCAACAACATCGTCGTTAACAATAATGTAATCATAAATACGCGCCAGCACCATTTCGCCAAGAGCATTACCTAAACGCCGTTCAATTTCGACTGGGTCGTCAGTTTTGCGTTCTCGCAGACGCCTTTCAAGTTCAGCGCGAGATGGAGCAATTACAAAAACAAGAGTTGCAGCAGGATAAGCCGCCTTGATTTTTTCTGCCCCCTGCACATCGACATCAAACAACACACGATATCCGCGAGAAACGAGGTCTTCCACATGGCTTCTGCTGGTGGCGTAATAATTGCCGTGGACCTGCGCCCACTCAAGAAAATCGCCGGCCTCGCGACGCTCGAAGAATTCGCTTTTGCTGAGAAAAAAATATTCTACTCCGTCCCGCTCTTCTCCGCGTGGTTTGCGTGTTGTACACGAAATGGAAACTCTGATTGCGTCAGGATGTCTGTCGAGCAGATTCTGACAGAGTGTAGTTTTTCCGGCGCCGGACGGCGCTGAAACGACAAAAAAGCGTTTGCCGATTTCATCGGTGTTCACAACTGCGGTTTCTACGGGATTTTTCATTTCCTACTCCACGTTCTGCACCTGCTCACGGATTTTCTCCAGTTCGGCTTTCATTTCAACAACATCCATGGCAATTGAGGTATCGCTGCTCTTTGAGCCGATAGTGTTTACTTCGCGATTCATTTCCTGCAAAAGAAAATCAAGCTTGCGTCCGACAGGTTCGTCACTGGCGATAAAAGTCATAAATTGCCCGAAATGCGCGTTCAGCCGGACAATTTCTTCTGTGATATCACTGCGGTCGGCGAAATAACACACTTCCTGCGTCAGACGGGCTTCGTCAAGCTGCTGTGGAGCTATATCGCGTATTTTCTGTTCCAGCCGCGTTTTATACTGTTCGATAACCTGAGGAACGCGTTTTTCAATGGCATCCACACGTTCTTTCAATCCGGCCATGCGCTGCTTCATCTCGTCGGCGAGCTTGCCGCCTTCGACACTGCGCATTTCCTTAACGGAATCCATAAT
>JAKQSH010000508.1 GCA_029570245.1 Deltaproteobacteria bacterium
CCCCTGCCATACATAACGTTCCACACCGAGGTTGAAATAGAAACGTTTCTTGTCTCCAAAAATATCTTTGGCCGGGCTTATTCCCGAAAACTCGTCGTCGATGAAATCGAGAGAGTAAAAACCGAAACCGGTGTGAGCAGTCCAGTTGCGCTCCGACTCGGCTGAGACAGGAGATGACCAGAGAACAGCCAGCAGCAGCACCAGCAGACAGGGAGAAAGTTTAACGATGCTCTTCATTATCCATTCCTCCTGGAAGGCAGGTACGCTCCGAAGAAAGCCGTGGCCAGCACACCACCCAAAAGACCGAATTTTGCGGCCATACCAACCTCAAACAGCAGTTTAAGCCACAGCACGATCGGGAAAAGGAAAACTCTGGCGAGCCAGCGCAGGAAACCGTTCTCCTCAATGACCTTTGCAGCTGGCGGACTGTATCGGTAATAAAGCTCGATAAATTTGCGTCCGGCATCGGTCTTTGCCAGATACATGTCGCGGAATGCACGCAGGCGGACAACGTCCTGGTGGTCGTATGCGCCGTAAGCAGCGGTGGCGATGAAGCAGAAACCGCCCTTTTCATCTCCGCCGTTGCGCTTGTACGTTTCCCAGAAATCGTCAACCATCTGCGGAGTTCCGTAAACCGGATCGGACCAGTCGAAGGAGTAGTTTCCGGCTGCGTCTATGGTGCGGGCGCGAATTTCATACATGACGCCGTTTGTCAGCCCGCCGATACGGTGACTGTCGCCTGTAACGCCTTCCGGCTCAGGATTTATGCAACCATACAGTTCTTCTCCTGTTTCTTCGTCGCCGTCTTCCTCTTTTGCCGCTTCTTCCTCAACATCGGGCTCCGCTTCCGAATCCGGTTCAAGTTCGGCATCTGCTTCCGCTTCAAACTCAGTATCGCCGTCAGATTCGACTGTTTCGGACAGTTCAGATTCGACTTCGTCCTCCATCCCGGATTCAAGCTGCTCCGGCTCGGAGTCCGACAGTTCAGCTTCAAGATCGGCGTCACCATCGGCAGACAGCGTGTCCGCCAGAACTATTTTCGCATCGGCTGAAGTATCGGATGCTGATTCTGTATCGAAATCTCCGCCATCCACTTTTCTGACACAGAATGTATAACGCAGTGTACCGCCTTCCCTGTTGCCGGATTCCGAATATGTAACCGGCGTCCAGCTGACTGTAAGAGCCTCTTCCCCGGCCACAACATCCTTGTTGAGCTCAGGCGCAGCCGGAGGGTCCATATCGACATGCACAGTGATGGTGTGAGTCAGGGATCCTTCAGTTTCCACTTCGTCGTCTTCATCGGCGTCGTTGTCGTTATAATCGTAATCATCGTCATAATCACCGTCAGTATATCCATCGTCGTAGTAGTAATCGCCATCGGTATAAAACGCTGCGTCTTTTGCCGAGTGCTGAGGTTCCGGTTCAAGGCGGAGTTTGCTGCTGGAACTGACGACACGCAGGATTACGTCGTAGGAGTAAACATCTTTGCCGTCGTGGAAGGACTGGCTGTTGTTTTCCTGCAACTGCCTGACTTCTTCGGTTGTGAAACTAAGCGTTTCACTCGAACCGTCAAATTCGCCGCTGCGGATTTCTGTACCGCTTACGTTTTCGAGACGCAGGTCCCAGCGTTCGTAATCGCCCACATCGTGGAATTTAATCTGGATTATCGAATCTTCACGGCAGTAGACATCGTAATCGCTGTCGGCGTCACGGTCATCAACATTAATGTCGTCGATAACTATTCCGGCAGCTGCGGACACAGCCGGCAGCAAAAGACTGATCAGCATAATCGACAATAATAAAGCCATGTTAGGCTTGTTTTTGCGGAGCATTTATGACCTCCTGAAAAAACACGAAAAAATATCGCTATCACTTTAGGCAAAAGTAATGCCAGAAATCAAGAAAGACCTTGCACACGCAGATATAGCATTAAATATCAACGAGTTAAAGGTTTTATTAAAAACGTCTGTTGAATAAATACAGATTGCGACATGGGCAGATTAAAGCCACAGGAAGGACACTTTGTCAATTCAGCGAAAAATCCCGGCAAAACGAGACAAATTGTCAAAAAAAAATCACACGCCGAAAGTCAGCTCGCTACGGATGCTTTTGGCGTCATCCTTCAAGCGCTCTATCTCGCCGTTAATCTGGGCGGCTGTGATTTTATCAACCAGACCTTTGTCGGAAAGTTTGAACATTTCGTCCTGTATTGCGGCTATTTTAGATTCGATGGTTTTTATTTTCTCAAGAAGCTGCGGCTTGGTATTTTCCTGCTTTACGGTTTGAGCCAGAGAAACCGACAAATCAAGAACATAGCGACGCAGGTCAACCGAAGTGCGCCGGTTTGTATCTTTTGGAAAATGCTGCGCAACAAGGTTGATTTCCTGCACCAGTGATGCCGCACGACGCCACATGACCATAACACGCATACTCAATGAAGCCGGGACTTTGTCTTTCATTTTCTCTTTTCCAGATTTCAAGATTTCCAAAATAGAATGAAACATAATAATGCCAGCAACAGACACATGAGTCAATCAGGCATTCATTCTTCATCTTTTTTTAAAGATTTGCCGGCGGATTCACGGAGCCTCGCCAGACGCTCGCCGATTTCCTTTTCCAGCCCTTGATCAGACGGTGCGAAATATACGCGATCCTTAAGTTTTTCGGGCAGATACTGCTCTGGAACATAATGTCCGTCGTAATTGTGAGGATATTTGTAATTACTTCCGTAACCTATTGATTTCATAAGTGCAGTAGGCGCATTACGCACATGCATCGGCACCGGCAGAGCGCCGAATTCCTTTACGTCCTTACGGGCGGCCAGATACGCCATGTAAGAACTGTTGGCCTTGGGTGCACAAGCCAGATACACTGCAGCCTGAGACATGGGCAGAACGCCTTCGGGCAGACCTATAAAGCGAAAGCTGTCAGTGGCGGCGACAGCAACCTGCAAAGCCTGCGGGTCGGCGTTGCCGATATCTTCCGAAGCGAAGATAACCATGCGACGCAGAATGAACAGCGGGTCTTCTCCGGCTTCCAGCATACGCGTCATCCAGTAAACAGCGGCATCGGGATCGGAGCCTCGCATACTTTTTATGAACGCCGATACCAGATTGTAATGTTCTTCACCCTTTTTATCGTAAAGCAGCATTTTCTGCTGCATTGCCTCAACAACAGTGTCTTCGTCGATGGCTTTTTTGCCGTTCTGCAGAGCAATATCCGCCGCAGTTTCAAGCGTGGTCAAAGCGCGGCGCGCGTCGCCGTATGAACTTTCGGAAAGAAGTGTTACTGCCGTGTCGTCCATTCCCAGCTCTAAACGCCCCAATCCACGCTCAGAGTCGGAAAGCGCGCGCCGGATTAGACTGGCAAGGTTTTCGGCTTCAAGAGCATGCAACAGCAGAACTTTCGAGCGTGACAGCAGCGCCGCGTTGACTTCAAAACTTGGGTTTTCGACAGTAGCGCCTATCAGAGTGACGATGCCCTTTTCTACAAAAGGCAGAAACGCGTCCTGCTGCGATTTGTTGAAACGGTGAATTTCGTCTACAAAAAGGATGGTCCTGCGCCGATGAAACTTCAGTCGGTTACGCGCTTCTTCGGCAATCGCGCGGATTTCCTTCACCCCTCCAAGAATCGCCGAATAAAAAACGAATTCAGAGCGTGTATGCTGGGCGATTATGCTTGCTATAGTGGTTTTTCCGACCCCCGGAGGGCCCCAGAGAATAAGAGAAGGAATCTGATCGCGCTGAATCAGAGTCGAAAGAAATTTGCCGGGGCCAACGAGATGGTCCTGACCGATCAGTTCATCCAGACTGCGGGGCCGCATGCGCTCAGCCAGCGGCGCATATTCGTTCTGAGCGTTCGAATGGTCGAAAAGGTCGGACATCTGAGCTTATGCCTTCAGGTTGACTCTCCACCATCAATATACAGTATTGAACCATTGATGTAAGAACTCTTTTCCGAGGCAAGAAAAGCAATGGCCTCGGCCACTTCATGCGGCTCGCCGATGCGCTTGATTGAATGGGTCTTTAGAACTTCCTCAAGAATGCTTTCGCTGGCCCACAAAGCCTGTGAAAAATCAGTGCGCACCAGACCCGGCGCGACACCGACGACTCGAACTCCGTTCGGACCCAGTTCGCGGGCCAGTGTGCGCGTAAGATGATCGACGGCAGCTTTCGATATTGAGTAAAAACCCATAAGAGGAGCAGGGGATTTTCCGGCGACCGAGGAAACATTGACAATCACCGGAGATGAAGATTTCTCCAACAGAGGCAGCGCCGCAATGCTCATCTGGTAATATCCGACGACGTTTGTGTCAAGAATCTTGCGGAAGACATCCGCGCTGCCGTCGCGCACAGGCCCGAAGTATGGGTTCGTTGCTGCGTTGTTAACCAGAATGTCCAGCCTGCCGAATTCTTCCTGAACCCTGCTGAAAACCGCAGCGATATCTTCAGCTTTGCCGCAGTGACAGGCTATTGGCAGGGCTCGTGTTCGGAACTCCGCAGAGATTTCAGCGGCGGCGCGCATCAGAGGCTCGGCCTTGCGCGCCAGCATAACGACCTCACAGCCGGCAGCAGCCAGACGGGCTGCAACGGCCCTGCCTATTCCACGCGATGCGCCGCTTACAAGCGCGACTTTTCCGGCGAAATCACTGCTGAGTTCATGTATCGGCATAAACACCTCCGTATCATCAGGATGCAAACGATTAATACTCTTTTATCAGGCGATGGGCAGACGGATAATGAAGGTGGTACCTTCACCGGGTTTTGTATCAGCCAGAATCACGCCACCGTATCGCTGTATGATTTTGTACGAAATGGAAAGGCCGAGTCCGGTTCCTACGCCCTGATCTTTTGTGGTGAAGAACGGGTCGAAAATGGACTGAAGAATGTCGCTGGGAATGCCCGTGCCGTTGTCGGTAAAGGCCACATGAATAAATCGTTCTTCGTGCAGGTTTGTTGTTATGCGGACTCTGGGTTCAAGCTCCGGCACATTTTGCTTCTTTTCCATTACTGCGTCGAAAGCATTCGTTAACATATTGATGAAAACCTGCTCTATTTCGATTATGTTCACTTTTATTGACGGCAGGCCGTATGAAAAATTCTTTTCGATACTGACTTCCTTGAAATGCCTGGAATGACTTACCATCTCCAGCGCTTCTTCAATGACCTTGTTGATATCGGCCTGTACCATGTCAGTCACTTTTGAAGAGCGCGAATAGCGTGACAGCTCTTTAACTATTTCGGCTACACGGTTTACATAACGCCTGATTTCCTGAGCTCCGGCAACGGTTTCTTCATCTTTAGAACGCGCAACCATTATCTGAGCCATGCCTGAAATTGCGTTAAGCGGGTTGTTAATTTCGTGCGCAATGCCCGACATCAGAGTACCCAGACCCGCCATTTTTTCGGCCTGAATAAGCTGACGTTCAAGTATGCGCCGTTCGCTGACATCGTCGATAACCAGCAGCAGACGATCACGCTTGCCCAGAAGATGCAGCACGGAAACCATCAGAATTTTCTCGCCCTGTCCCTCAACACGTTTGCGCATCTCAACGTCGATAACCGGCTTTTTGCTCTTCATCACCTCGTTCAGACGACGTTTGAATTCATCCGAGAAGATATCGCCGATGTCCCTTCCCGTGGCAGAAGAAACGGACGGAGACAGAATGGAATAAAAACTCAGATTAACAAGCAGTATGCGAAGATTGCGATCAAGCACGATCAGAGCAGAAGGAATGGAGTCGATGAGGTCTTTTATGGTGCGCGTCACGAAGTTCAGTTCCACGGTGCGGGCTTCAACCATGCGATCCAGTTCCTGTGTAATGTCCTTTCGTTCTTCGGAACGGATTTCGGCGGTTTTGAATTTCGACCAGATCAGAACGATAATAAGCGCAACCGCCACGGCAGAAAAAGCGAAACTTAAAAGCCGCCGCATTGTGGCATTAACATGTCGTGTAACTTCGCGCTGCGGGGCGGAAGCCGCCAGAACAACGTCATGCGGGCCGACCTTAAGGCGGCTCATCACCAGCAGAAGTTTCTCGTCCTTGTACGAATCACCGAAAGGATTAGAGATAAGCATGTGAGTGTTGCTGGCTTCTCCTCCCAGAAAATCGAAGATCGCCGGCAATTCCGGCAGACCGGTGCTGTAATCGGAAAGACTTACACCGACAATTGAAGGAACAGGATGATGAATTATCCGTCCGTCACTTCCGATCATCCACACAAACGAATATTCATCCAGAAGAGGAGTATTGAAAAGATTCGAATAAAATCTTTCCTGAAAAACTATTATGACACTTGCACTTGAATCGCCATGACTCAACGGAACAACCATTGCAAAGAGCATTGCGCCGGCGGAGCGTCCGGGGAAGAATCCGGTGGAAACAATCCGGCGCTTCGCATGTGCTTCTTCAACGGCTTTCCACCACAAATTGTAAGGGTATTCCGCCGTGCCGGAAATAATGCCTACCGGCTTTTCAGCAATTGGAAAAACGCTGAGGGGAATGCCTTCTGGAGAAACGACCGCCAGCATCTGAAGATCGTCGCGCTTGAGCTTTTTAACAAGCCTTTCCGAGTCAAGCGACGAGAAAAAGTTCATACGCTCCGAAAAAACGGAATAGGTTGAGGTTACGCCGGACTTTTGTTCCAGAAACTGAACTTCTTCTTCAATTGCTGCGGAAATCCCGCGCTCCTGCAGTTCATACCAGGTGTCTCCATTGCGCTTGATGCCATATAGAGTGCGCAGACTTTGCCGTACATAATCTTCAATCTGTTTTTCCGATGCCTCGCTGGAAACGGCATTTCCGTAAACCAGCGAAATGACGACAAGAACAATAAAACCGGCCAGCAGCCAGACGAAACTCTTTTCGAGTTTCAGCTTTTTATCTTCCAGTCGTGCTGACATGGCTCATGCATTCATTGAATGAAATCAGGTCTGAGATTTCTGCGGGAAACGAGCAACTATTTTCTGAACAACCACAAGGAAAACATCCACCAGCACCGGATCGAAAAGACTGCCTCTGTTGTTTTCGATGTATTTCACCGCCTCTTCGACACTGGGTTTCTCGATCATGTGAATGGAAGACGTAAGATTGTCGAAGGCATTTACAAGACCTACGATACGCGCCAGAAGCGGAATATTTTCTCCTGACAAGCCTTCCGGGTAACCGCTGCCGTCGAAGTTTTCGTGATGATATCTGATGACCGGCACAGTATCTTCAAGAAACGATACCGGCTCTATCACACGGGCGCCGATATCGACGTGCGTGCGCCAGATTTTCATTTCATCTTCGTTCAACTGCTGGCGTTTTTTCAGTAGATTGTCCGGCATACCGATAAGACCGATATCGTGCAGCGCTGAAGCATAATTAAGCAGATTAAGCTGCGAACGTTCTATTTCGAGCTGCCGTCCGAGAATATTTGCATACTGCGAAACTCGCCGGCAGTGGGCGATAATTCTTGGCTCACGCTCTTCAAGTGTATTGTTCAGAGAAACTACCATGTCCAGCTTGCTGGATTCCAGCTGGTAGCCCTTCTGTTCGACTTTGCGTTCCAGTTCGCGGCGATACTCCAGATTCTCTTCCTCAAGGCGTTTTTTGTCTTCAAGAAGCCTGCGGTGCTCTATGGCTTTTTCGACTGCGATTATCAACTCGCCGGCGTCTATCGGCTTTGTGATATAGTTTGTTGCCCCCTGACGCATTACCGAAACAGCTGTATTTATCTCGATAAAGCCGGTAAGCATTATTACCGGAACAATAGGACAGTTCTGCTGAACGTGATTCAGAACGTCTATGCCGGAGACTTTCGGCATGCGGATATCGCATATGCAGACGCTTACATCCTGTGTTTTAAGAATATTGATCGCTTCTTCGCCGTTAAGGGTTGAAATTACTTCGTAGCCCTTGTCTTCGAGATAAATCCTGAG
>JAKQSH010000293.1 GCA_029570245.1 Deltaproteobacteria bacterium
GGGCGATTCAATCGCATGCAACGGAGCATGTCTTACTGTGGTGGCGAAGAGCGCTGCCGAATTCAGTGTCGATGTTTCGGAGGAAACCCTGTCGCGTTCCACATTCGCGACAGCGAAGCCGGGATGTTTTATAAATCTTGAAAGAGCTCTGCGCTTAGGCGACCGTCTCGGCGGGCATCTGGTGAGCGGACATGTGGATTGTCGCGGAGCGCTTGAAGAACGACGCACATCCGGCGAAATGAACACGCTGCGTTTTTCGTGCGATAAGAATTACATGAAATATCTGGCCGAGAAGGGTTCGGTGGCGGTAGACGGAATAAGCCTTACCGTAAGTGAACTTCACGAAGACGGCTTCTCGGTGGCGGCGATTCCGCACACTCTCGAAAAAACCACTCTGAAAAAACTGACCCCGAAAAGCGAAGTAAATATTGAATTTGACCAGATTGCGAAGTATATAGAGAGGCTGATTTTCGCTGATGCTCAATCGAAAGAAAGAAGCGGCGGTATCAGCCGTGAGCTTCTTGAGCGTTACGGTTTTATGAAATGAGGTAAGAATGACTTCAGCAATAGAGCGCGTCAGGCTGGCCATCGAACGCATTCAGCAGGGGCGCATGGTAATAATGGTTGACGACGAAGACCGCGAGAACGAAGGCGATCTGGTTTTGGCTGCCGAAAAGGTCACGCCCGAAGCCATCAATTTTATGACAAAATTCGGGCGCGGACTTATCTGCATGTCGATGGACAAAGCCCAGGCCGACCGTCTTGGGCTGCGCATGATGGTGCCGGAAAGCGAAAACCAGACGCATTTCGGGACAGCCTTCACCGTAAGCATCGAGGCTGCCGATGGCGTATCCAGCGGAATTTCGGCTTCCGACCGTGCTCATACCATAAAAACCGCCTGCAACCGTGACGCACGCCCGCGTGATATCGTTTCGCCGGGGCATGTTTTTCCGCTGGTTGCCCGCTCCGGCGGCGTGCTGGTGCGCACCGGGCAGACCGAAGGTTCGGTTGACCTCTGCCGCTTGGCCGGTTTGTCTCCTGCGGCTGTCATATGTGAAGTGATGAACGACGACGGGTCCATGGCTCGCCGTCCTGACCTCGAAAAAGTGGCAGCCGAGCACGACCTGACTATTGTTGCCGTTGCCGATATTATTTCTTATCGTCTGCTTAACGAAAGATTCGTGCGCCGGGCCGCCGAAGCGACACTGCCTACAAAGTTCGGCGGGGAATTCAAGCTTTTCGCATACAGCAACGATATCGACCACAACGAGCACGTAGCGCTGGTCAAGGGCGATATTTCCGGCGACGAGCCGGTGCTGGTTCGCGTACATTCAGAATGTCTTACCGGCGATGTGTTCGGCAGCTTCCGTTGCGATTGCGGCGACCAGCTGCAGCACGCCATGCGCATGATAGAAAAGGAAGGGCGAGGCGTCGTGCTGTATCTGCGGCAGGAAGGGCGCGGCATCGGGCTTGCGAACAAAGTTAAAGCATACAATCTTCAGGAAAACGGCTGCGACACTGTAGAAGCCAATCTGAAGCTGGGCTTCAAGGCCGACCTGCGCGATTACGGTATAGGCGCTCAGATATTGCGCGACCTCGGTCTTAAAAAGCTGCGCCTCCTGACCAACAACCCCAAAAAAATCATCGGTCTTGAAGGCTACGGGCTGGAAGTAGTCGAGAGAGTACAGATCGAAATACCGCCCAATCAGTGCAACCTTGATTACCTCAAAACAAAAAAATCCAAACTCGGACATATCCTCTATAACGTTTCCGACGGCGAAAACGAAAACTGATGCCGCTGTTTTCAGTATGGCGGGGGAGTGGTTTTTTTTCTTGACATATTTGTTGGGCGATGGTTACAATACTATGAAGATTGTGAATGCTTATGCTGCTCACAGTTTGAACTCCAAGTCCTGTGCAATCCGGAAAAAGGTCAATTAACCGGGTAAGGTCGATAGAGTTCTGGATCATGTATCCAGCGATTCTAAATGTTTGTGTAATACCAGGAATTTTATGAAAGAGAGAGAAGAGAAATGAAAAAGACAATATCAATGGTAGTTCTTTCCCTGTTTGTGGTTCTGAGCATGGCTTTCGTGCCGGCCTGCCTCGGCGGTGACGACGAGGAAGAAGGCGGCGAAGGCGAGGGCGAGGGCGAAGGCGAAGGCGAGGGTGAAGGCGAAGGTGAAGGTGAAGGCGAAGGTGAAGGCGAAGGCGAAGGCGAAGGTGAAGGCGAAGGCGAAGGCGAAGGCGAAGGCGAAACCGAAGTTAACTTCTGCCAGACCATTCCTGCCGCCAGCATCGGCACCGATCCTATTTGCCTCGTAATCGATGGTCAGACCATTCAGGTCAGTGCTGAAACCTGTGGTACCTGCACTGCCGGTATCTCCACTGGCGAGCTTCTCCATATCGCTTTTACTGATTGCGGTAGCACCACTCTTAGTGAGGGTGATCTGCAGGCGCCTTTCTCGGCAGATAATTTCTACTATTTCGCGCTGTATGCTGATGGCCAAAACGCTAGCGTGACATATTTCGAGATTCCGTATGCTGACTATGCCTGCACCGACATCACTTATGATGCCATCGTTTCCAGTCTGTAACAGGGCAGCAAATAATTTTCATCTGAGAAAGCCTTAATGTTTTAACTGAAATCCGGGCGGTTTTTTAACCGCCCGGATTTTTTATGTTATTGAAGCTTTTTAATGTGTTCTCCGCTGCTGAAATTATGCCGTTCTGTATCTCCCGGAAGGGGACTTTTTACTTGACAGGATTATTTTCAAGGGGTTAAAATCTTCTGAAGATTGTGAATGGATTGTGCGTTTGCTGTTTTATTTCGGAATCCAGTGCAATTCGGAAAAAAGGTCAACAAAACAGGGGAAGGTCAAGAGGATTTGGATTTGGTATCCATAACCTTGTGTCTCTAAACGAAACTGGTAAAGGAGATAAGAGAGAGATGAAAAAGGAAAGAGCAATATCAATGATGCTGCTTACGCTCCTCGTAGCGCTGAGCATG
>JAKQSH010000321.1 GCA_029570245.1 Deltaproteobacteria bacterium
TTATGATTATCGGCATTAATGCATGAGCTGAAATAAAGAATAATTTCATTAAAACAGCCGGCTAATTTTGACATTGACCGAGGATTGGTATAGAACGGGGATCAGGTCAAGTACATTCTGTATAAGAACACTTTTTGATCCCGGAGCGTAACCATGCGCAACCCCAACAAGATACAAATGAAATACGAATTCAAACTCGACAGTCGCCAGTCCATTATGCTGCTTGCCGCATTTCTGGTGATTCTGGCTTTCGCTTTCGGGCTTGGAGTAAAAACCGGCAAGCATTTTGCTAAAATCAGCCAGCCAGAGCAGACGGAGAATTTCGTCGATGAGCTGAAGAACAAAGAAAACAATCTTGAGCAGGCACGTCAGGAAATGGCAGAAGATACGCAGCATCAGGCTGCAGTAGAAGAACCGGCAGTTCCAGCAGTGGAAGCCCTGCCGCCGCCGGCAAACGGAGAAGCCGCTCTGGTCGAAACACAGAAAGCAGCAGATCAGAAGGCTGCAGAAGAGAAAGCTGCCGCAGAAAAAGCTGCCCAGGCAGAAGCGGAGGCTGCAGCAGAAGCAGAAAAAGCAAAAAAGGAAGCGCAGAAAAAAAAGGAAGAGCAGGCTAAAAAAGACGCCGAAAAGAAATCTGAACCCAAAAAAGAAGAAAAAACTGCTTCCGATGAAACAAAAGCTCCGGGCGGTTCATATTATACTCTGCAGCTGGCATCTTTCCCGGCGAGAGACGGCGCAGACAAATTCGTTAAGAATTTCAAGCCATTCGACTCACGCAAACCTTTCATTACCGAAGTTGAGCTGGCCGATAAGGGAAAATGGTATCGAGTAAAAATAGGTCAGTTCGACTCAAAAGAACAAGCAATGGCTTATCAGTCTATTTTTGAAGCCCGCACCGGCAGATCGACCATGATTGTGCTTGAAACCAAATGAGATTTTCAAGGTAACTCAAACAACAAAGGCGACGCTGTTCAGCGTCGCCTTTGTTTTGCGGAACATGGTATTACAGACTGACTTTCTCGTCCGGCCCAACAACGATATCCATGCTTTCGGTAATTCTTTTTCCAGCGGAAATTTCAAAAACGCGGCCGGATTCTATGCTTACATACAGCCTGACGCCTCTGGATATGGTAACGTCCGGGCCGATTCCTGCTTTGGAGGCCGTCGCGACATCTGCCTCAACAATGCGCGTCACTTCGTCTATTTTCATGCGTCCATAGGGCATTTTAGCGTCAATAATGAGCTGAGCACCTTCCTCAAGTGTCAGCTTCTCGGAATATGGCCTGTCGCCGCCGCTGGAACTGTACCTGGCTCCAAGGTACAAACGGCTGCCTGCCGCCAGCTTCCACCCGGACGCCAACCCCCGACTTGCAATCTGCTCAAGGGTCAGGCCCAGAAACGGCGGGAGTTCAGCCCAGACCTTCGGTTCGGCGCTTCCGCCTTCGACTTCCGCGCCCAGCTTGATCAACCTGTCCAGAGCCTGAGAAACCAGAACATTGAATGTATGCTCAACGGAATCGACGCCGATCATGTTTTTGGTGGGCAGGAAAAGCTCATCCCGATCTACATAGTAAAGCTTGACCTTTTCAGGCTCAAGCAGGGTGCAGAGGGCATGACTCATCATTTCCGAAGTTGAAGAGGCGATGTCGCGCCCGTTCACTTTTACCATCTTGTCAGTGTACAGAATTTCCGGGATATCCGAACGTATGGAATCAATTGCGACAGCCAGCGTATTTATATTTCCAGCGTTGAAAAGCAGCGATCCGTCTTCGGCGCGCATTGCGGCCATCTCTTCGTCCATAACGCTGTATTCGACAACTTCCCATTTTCCGCTTTCGCGCATTCGCACGGCAATTCCAACTTTTTCGTTGGCTGCGGCGCGCTCGGTAACTGAAATTGTCATACCGGCGCCGTTACGAACATGAAAACCCACCCGCCCGGCATGCAGCGGACTCAACAGCGCATTATCGACATTACCCATTACGATATCGGTAACCCCCCATTTCTTCAGGCGTTCCAGCAATGTTCCACCTTCCGCAGCTTCCAGCGCCGCATATATTCCACCGTGACCGGAACCGGTCAGAAGCAGCGATCCGTCAGGTTGAACGATAAGCTCGCCATCGGCATCCAGACGCGGGAACATGTTCTGAATGAACGGAATAAGAGCCCAACGAGGAAAGCCGTACATCTCGCCTGACAGATGCTCGGCGGTACGATCTTCGGTAACATCGGAAACCATAAACAGAACCGGAGCCAGCCGCCCTGCCCTTACCGAACGTTCAAGCACTTCGGCGATTATCATCTGAATAAAACTCATTCCGATAACCGGCGAAATCGGGAAACACCCCTTAGGTTCTCCATATGCAAAACCGTTTCTGGCAAGAGCTTCATTCTTTATCGGCAACGCTTCGTCAAGAAGGCCGATTTCCTTCTGAAAACGAGTCGCAGCTCCACCCGCGAATACCACAGCAGCCAGACGCCCGTCACGCAGCGCCTTCCAGCCAAGTTCGGCATCGGCAAAGCTGTTGTCGGTTTGTGTTCCATCACGACGCATCGGTTCGACATCTTCAAGGTTAAGCTTGCGTTCGCAATGATTTTTCAATGCTTCCCGGTGACGGACGATACGCCCGAATTCCAGTCGGGAACATTCATCAAGAAAGCGCCCCAACACACCCACTTCTGCGCCGGACAGATAGCGTTCGAAGGCACCTCCAAAGCCGGAATCAATTATCAGCTTCAGTTGCTCCGCCTTCTTATTGTCGAACTCGCACAGCGGACGCAATTCGGGACATACTTCAAATGCGCGATCCAGTGTGAACATGAATTCCTCCCAGATAGATATGCTTACCAGCAATTTATCTCAGAGCGTTTAAAAAGCAAGTCGCATAACGGCAATAAAACACGCAGCCGGGCTTTTTTCAGGAATGGCGCAGCAACCCGCCGGAAGGTTTGAATATTCCACTACCGAAAAGTTCAACATATTTCTCATGGTAGCCGATGCAGGAGTTCATGTGAATGCAAAGCTCTCCTCCTGCCGGTGTGCAACTCCCGGCCAGTGCCGAGGAGTTTACCTGTTCGCCGTTTACATTGCGCAATACCACTGGAATGCGGCTTGTTATTGTGGCATTCGGCATGTCAGGCAGAAGACAGGCAGGAAAATGATTCAGCATTAACGGCAGTTTTTCACGATCGGCCAGTTCAATGGCCTGCCTGACGGATGGAACAGCTTCTTCATATGGAAACAGAACGGTTCTGGCTCTCAGCGCTGCCCGTCCTTCAGGCCTTACAAGAGCAAAGACTACACCTGAGATGTCGGGGAAACTCTTCCGCAACCGAACTACTTCCTCAATCATTTCATGGCATTCAAGGCGATTATCTCGAAACAGCACGATGTAGATTACGATCCGGTTCCCCTGCACTGAATGCAGAGATTCAAGCACATCTTCAAGCGCAGGTCGTCCGGGAGAATAGCGGCGGGTATTTTGTCCGAACCAGGAGAGATGATACACATTCAACCCAAGTTTATTCAATTCCTGAACCGGCCTTGAATCAACAAGGCCCCAGCCGTTTGTTGCCATACCGAAGGATGTGATTCCTGCTTTGCGCCCACGTTCGATAATTTTCGCCAGATTGGGATACAGCGAAGGCTCACCGCCGGTAAAAAAGCAGCGTCCCCTGCCCCATACCGCCGCTCGTTCGACAATTCCTGCAAGCTCTTCAAAAGGCAGATAACCGCGACTGTCGGCAGGAACAAAACAGAATGGACAGCGCGAAGGACATGACCAGCCGACAAAAATGCGGAAACTCGGAAAAAACAGACTTGCGACGGGCCTTCCGCTTTCGGGAAACTGTTCAGTTATTTCTGGAAAACATTCAATAACGCAATTCTGCGAACGGGCTCCATTGCGCCCTGCCATATTGTAAAGCCGCCATGTTTCTTCTTCAAGAACGGACGCAATGCTTTCCATTTCCTTTTCGCTGGGAGAAACGGAAGGATCACCGTTTTCTATTCGTTCAAGATAGGACAGAGACAGGTTCATGCGCTCAGAAGCTTCCGACAGACTAAGACTTTTTTCCAGACGCCTGCTTCTGATATATCTCCCGAAATCACTGTTCATTTACAATGGCCATTGCTCCGCCGCGAATCCGGCACTTTCAGCGTACACAGCGTACATATCCGCTGTCGCTGCTTTTGACATAACAGTCAACTTCTCCCTTAAAAAAATCCACAATAAAAGCACAGGTTGAAAGAGCTTCCTCCGAAGAGGACCAGAACCACTGACAGGTTCCTCCCAGTTCCGGCGAACTGTAACAGCCGTCTGGGCCGCCATCGTTGCTGCATTCCGACGGACTGCAGTTCAACCCTTTGCACAGAGTCGCGGTAAGACATCTTTCAGCTGATTCCACGCCGCAGGGCGGACAGACATCCAGTACGCCGCAACCGCCATCGGTTCCGATATCGGGGCAGTTCCGCACCAGTGTTCGCAATTCGCTTATGTTGGGCAGACGCCAGCCGCCGCCATCCGTCTCCAAATTCTCACAATAACTTCCGGCAGCATCAAAAGTCATCGGATTGGCGGCACCGTTTTCCTGCCACTCGAAACCGGTTTCGACATCTTCACATACGCCGCCTGCGCAAACGAATTCGGGGTTCCAGTCCGAATCCTCCTGTTCAGACTCTGCTTCACGTTCAGGGATATCGCTGTCCATATCCGTCAGTTCTGAATCCCCTTCGCTCCTATCGCTTTCAACATCATCATCAGATTCCGCTTCAAGCTCAGTTTCAAATCCGGCATCAGCTTCAGTGTCGCCCTCAGCGTAATTGTCTTTTTCGCGGTCAATATCGTAATCGCCGTCTGGAATCTCGAAAGAATCACTGTCGCGATTTTCAATGGAATCAGAATCTCCGTCCGTGTCGCCGTCTATCTTAGCGCCATGCCACGAGAAATCGTCGCAGGCAGCCGAAAAAACAAGAAATGCCGCCAGAATGTAAAGAGAGAAGCAAGTTTTCATTTCAGAATCACCATCTCAGCAGAACATCAGCCGCAAAACCGCCGGGAGCAGGCACGACACCGAAATTGAAGGCCCGTTCGCCGCTGGTGTTTCTGCCTTTGACCGCATCGTATATAAGCAGCGTTGCGCCGGTAATAATCGCCGCGCCGCCGACAGTGTAACCGCTGATTGTCACGGCCTTCCAGGTGTCGAAAGACGACTTGTTCTCGCCGTTGGCATCGTTCATCATCATATGCCCGACTCCGCCCAGCACAGCCAGTCCCGCACCGACGCCGAAGAGCGTCCAGCCTGCGATTCTATATGGTTTGCCGTCATAGGTGCTCTGCTCTGCCGGGTTGGCCGGCACTCCGAAAAGTTCGGCCACCGAAGCCGGAACTTCTTCAATAAGCGCATTGATATCGCCTTTTATCTGCCTGCCGATGCGGGATATAACCTCTGCGTCGCGCACATTGATTCGGCGCAGATTCAGTATCCAGTAATCTCCCATGCGCCCCAGATCGCCCGAAACGGCCTCCGGCACACCAAGCGCGTTAGCGATTTCGGCAATACAGCCGGTATCGCCTTCGCCGGTACATTTCTGCTTTATTTCTTCACCTTTGAGAATGGTAGATATATCGGCTTCGGAAGTGATTTTCCGCCCCGAATGCCTCTCGACTTCTGCCGTTACGAAGCCCGAAATCGAGTCGATGTCTTTCTCTGAAACGCCTGTTTTGGCTTCAAGCCGCCATACGACAATGCCTTCAGACGCGGCGAATGCGTTGAAATTCGAAATGAACAACAGAATCCCCGGAATAATGCAGCACAGAACACGTCCCATTTGAACACCTGTTGCGTAATAAAACCTTGTTCTAGTAATTTTATCTTCAGAGACTCTCAAAGTGAAGAGATTAATTGGAAGACGTTTCATTCCTCCTGTTCTCAGGAGGAATGAACATCGGCTGTGAGGGCTTTGGTAATTGGGGAGATATTTTAATGGATTCGTTACTCGTGATTGGAATTATTGAACACACTCGCAAGAGTAACCATCGAAAGTGTCGAATGATATTCTGATTGAATCGTGGTCGTAGGGCCCTCACAACCGATGTTCGCGTAGATTCGTCTCAAAGAGCGATCAGTTCCAGTAAATATGCTCAACCTGTCGAGCAGGAGAGGCAGAGTAACCGCTTGTGCCTCAAGGTGCAAATGATTTTTTGAGCACACGCACAAAATGGCTGAATTCGCCACGTTTTTTTCATAACAGACAGCCGTTTCCGAATCAGGCATGCCCATTATAAAATTCGATTCAGCCAATATGCCCCTCTCTATAACACATATATTTCAATACGGGAACCATGCCGTGTTCCCATTTGCCATCAGTATTAAATATAACACAGGCGGCGCCAGTGTCAACATATTAAACACATGGACATTTGCAATACATATTCAATTAAGGCGACAAGGGCGCCCGCCCAGATAAAACCACATACAAGGAGCGATGGCCGCTTGCGATGTCCGATTCCGGCCTTATCTTGAATTCAGTAGATTTTAGGATTGAAAAACAAACCGTTTTCTGCTTATATTCTAATGCTGGAACTGGGAGGTTATTATGGGTGTTTTATCATGGCTCGGTCTTGAGAACGAACCCGAAAAAGAACCCGTCGAACTGAACGACGCAAATTTCAACGAAATAATGCGAAGCAGCGGCGCGAAACCTTTGCTTATCGACGTGTGGTCGGATAACTGTCCGCACTGTCACAAACTGGTTCCTACAATAAAAAAACTGGCCGCCAAATATGAAAACAGCGTAACGGTCGGACACATAAACACAAATCGTTCGCCGCGCAGCGCCGCACGCCTAAGCGTAAGAGGAACTCCGACAGTTGTGGTCTTTCATCGCGGAAGCGAATACGAAAGAGTTGTAGGAGTGCGAGGCCAGCATTTTTACGAAGAAATTCTCAATGAAATCATATCCCCTTCTGAGGGTGAAACAGAGAAAGATGCCGGGAAGAAAGAGTGATTTTCACCGACCTGGCAGAAGACGCACTGATGTAATTCAAGGAGTTGACATGCAGTTCATGCGGACACTGGCAGCTGTGGCGGCCATGATTTCGGTTCTTTCATTTTCCGGCATACTTTCAGCACAAAGCGGCGGATTCGATTCCAATCTGAGGCGCCTGTTTGAAAATCCAGAAAACAACGGACAGTTGCCGGTCGAATTGCTTAATGCGCCCATACGCAACGTTACTCCTCCAGCAGACTGGCAACCGCAGAATTTCAGTTCCGAGCCAAGCGGCATAGTCACTTATAGCATTAAAACCGGTAACATCACATATAGGGATGCTTTTCCACTCGCAGAAAACATAACATCCGCCAAAGCCAACCCCGGAATTCTGGGTAGAGGAATCCAGAACAAAGTCGTCATAGGCAGCGACGACAGAACAAAAATAACAGATACGACACAATGGCCGTATCGAGCCGTTGTGCATCTGTATCTTGAAGTAGAAGGCGGCTATGCAGGCTGTTCAGGAGCATTGATAGGAGAACATCACGTTCTTACCGCCGGACACTGCGTTTTCAACGATTACGAGTGGGTAAAAGACGTAATAGTTCTGCCGGGCGCTTACGGTACAACAGGCATGCCTTACGGAATGATCGGCTCAGAAGAAATACACATTTACTCACAGTGGCAGAACGATAACGAGAATTACGATTACGATATGGCGGTTATTTCGCTGGACAAACCAATCGGCAAAGTGACCGGATTTTTCGGATACGCCAACGACAACAATCTCTATGGAAGATATCTGCACCTTACCGGTTATCCCGGCGACCTTGATGACGGCATGAACATGTATCACGCCCAGGGGCAGATCGTTGATGTTTCCAACTATTCCATCATGCACTACATCGACACTTATCAGGGCACAAGCGGTTCAAGCATCTACGACCTTTCAGGCAGTGATCCCATAAGCAAAGCCGTTAACTCCTGGGGGGCCGAAGGCGGCGGATGGAGCGGCGCAGTCAATGGCGGACCGCGCATTACCACACAACGTGTCAGTGACATAAATGGCTACAAAGACAGCGATCCGGTTCCAGCCGACAAGGCGGACCTGGTGGATCAGAAAACCGCCGACCGCGAAATGTCGTCAACAAAAATAAGACCCGGAGAGCATTTCTCTGTTTCATCCACAATCGAAAACATTGGAACCAGCAAGGCCAGCTCATTCAAAGTCGGCTGGTACGTCTCTGCCAACAAATATTTCGACAATAAAGACCTGCTCATCGGTGATGAAGATGTCTCGGAAATAGAGCCTTACAGCGGCGATATGGAAGTATCATGGGCAGGCCAGTTTCCCGATACAATACCGGACGGCGAGTATTACGTTCTCGCAGTCCTCGACCCGGACTCAAGCGTAAGCGAGTTCAGCGAAACTAACAACACCGGAGTTTTTTCCAAGCAGCTTGAGGTATCGAACAACGATATCGACAGCGACGGAATAGAAAATATCTTCGACGGCTGTCCGGAAGAAGCTGAAGACTTCGACGATATTCAGGACAGCGATGGTTGCCCGGAAGAAGACGCCGACGATGACGGAATAAAAGACGAAAAAGACGAATGCCCTGAAGAGGTAGAAGACGCCGATGATTTTGAAGACGACGATGGTTGCCCCGAAGAAGGCGGTGGCGAGGGTGAAGGCGA
>JAKQSH010000322.1 GCA_029570245.1 Deltaproteobacteria bacterium
AGACCGGCGCGGCGGGCCTGCTTGACGTTTAGTCCAAGTTCGCCCGCCATGATTCCGCAGATGAACGCGACTTCAATGCTGTGCTGCCAGACATTCTGCCCGTAGGATGTGCGGAAATACAGGCGCCCGATGAGCTTGATAAGTTCCGGGTGAATTCCATGCAGCCCCAGATCGAACGCGGCCTGTTCACCGAATTCCTTGATTTTGACGTCAAGTTCAGATTCGCACTTGGCTACGATTTCCTCAATGCGGGACGGATGAATACGTCCGTCTGTAATGAGTTTCTCAAGCGCCATGCGGGCGACTTCACGCCGAATGGGATTGAAGCCGGATAGAACTACAGCTTCCGGCGTGTCGTCGATTATAAGGTCGATTCCGGTTGCGGCCTCAAGAGCGCGGATGTTGCGGCCTTCGCGACCGATGATACGGCCTTTCATTTCATCGTTGGGCAGGCCAACAACGGACACGGTGCGCTCGGTAACGTAATCGCCCGCATAGCGCTGGATGGCCTGGGCGATAATGGCCTTGCTCTTGTTTTCCGCTTCAGCCTTCGCCTCTTCTTCCACTGCCTTGATTTTTTTAGCGGCTTCGTGTTTGGCTTCGTTAAGCAGTGATTCTTTCAGCTGCTCTTTGGCTTCTTCGGCGGAAAGGCCGGAGATTTTTTCCAACACCTGGCGCTGACCGGCGATAAGCTCATCCAGGTCCTGATGTTTCTTGTCCCAGTCTTTCTCGCGGTTGGCCAGTTTCTTTTCGCGTTTGCCAAGCTCCTGTTCGCGGTTGTCGAGGTAGTCGCTCTTTTTGGTGACGTTTTCTTCCTTGCTGAAAAGACGCTTCTCAAGCTTGGTCAATTCATCACGGCGATCCTTTACTTCGTTCTCGAACTCCTGCCTGGCCTGAAACTGATCTTCCTTGATCTTGAGTTCGCCTTCTTTTACAAGACGCTCGGCTTCGCGCCTGGCTTCGTCAATTATTCTGTGACTTTCCGCCTCTGCGCTTCCGATTTTTTTGCGTGTAGAAGAAAGATGAATGTAATAACCAATGGCTCCACCAGCAGCAAGAGCCACGAAAATAAAGATAATCAATAAGACTTCCACAGTGTTGTTCTCCTATCTATTCCAAGGACCGGACAAAAGGCAACAAAGCCCGCCGCCCGGTCTGAAACCGTCAGCCGGAACCCGATGGTAAGATATTGCTGGTATTTAGGATTCCTGCGAAACTTAAATATCGTGAGAGCGCTGCGGATTGGCCTGCCGGATTCTTATTGAATTTCTATTGCCTTGACAATCCTCATTCATTGAACACCGATCAGCTCTATCATGCAACCGACTGAGGGTCGGGATCGCAACGCTCGCAATACCTTTCCGCCGAGGAACCGGCATCTATGTAAACCCGCACCATGCGGGGATCACTCGGGTATACCGCCGAGATGAGTGAGTCGCTCGTCAATCTGCCTGTAAACGGCTTCTATTTCCTCAAGAATCAACAGCCGCTCTTTTTCCTGTTTCTCCTGCTGTTCCTTAAGGGAAAGGATTTCATCCTCCTGTTTTTCGTGCTTCTCTTTGAGCGTCAGGAATTCATCCACTATATCCAGAGAAGCCAGAATAAACAGCTGGCGGGGAGTAAGCGATCTGGCCTGAGACTTGATATCATCAAGCTTTTCATTAAGATACGCTTCAATACTGCGCACATGCGACTCGTCGGAAGTACTCTGAATCGGGTATACTTCGTCAAGAATCTTCAGTTCAAATCTGCGCTTCACCCTCTTGTTCCCCAACAGAGAAAACAGTGTTTACACTGACATGCGACACATTTGTTCACACTGAATTTTAACTTGATCGGCTTGTTTGAGTCAAGAGATATTTGCCGCGTTATCCATAAGATAGCCAAGATAACCGTACTGTCTCCGCTTTTGAAAGGGACCTGAATTAAATGTACTGCTGAAGTATGGATTTTCTTGAATATAAATTTCCACGACAGTGATCTGCCGCTCATGCGCAAGCACTTAACTGCGAAAACAGGCATCATAAGTAAGCAACTACTGATTTTTAATCAAGAATCCAATCGCAGCATTTCAGCAATCCCAAATTGAAAAGACTATATTTATACTCAAACGAAATATCTTGACAATGTTTTATCCACATGATACTGTACATTTGTTCAGTTTGGAGGCAGACAGGTTATAAGGTTATAAAGATATGAGTGACAAAGTTCTGAAAATTCTGTCGAAGGGCAACGAGTTCGATCTGGATGGCGATCCTGATCCCGACTTTTCGAACGCTCAACCATCCAGATTTTCTGAAGTCGGCATAAAAGAAGTCAGCTGCGGCGGAAAAAAAACACCTCTGGCCAACCTGCTTTATACCAACGTCTGCGACAGAAACTGCAAATACTGTGCATTCCGTAAAGACCGAGACATCGAACGCGCCTCGTGGACCCCTGACAGCCTGGCGCGTACCGTCAGCAACATGGGACGGGCGGAGCTCATTAACGGCATGATGCTGTCTTCCGGTCTGGCCGGCAATCCAACGGCCATAATGTCACGGATGCTTGAAACCGTACATATTTTAAGAAAAAACGGTTTTTCACAATACATACACCTTAAAATTCTGCCGGGCGCAGAAATTGCCCAGATCGAAGAAGCCCTGCGTCTGGCAAACCGCGTTTCCGTGAATCTCGAAGCCCCGACAGTAGCCACGCTGGGCCGGATAGCGCCCGAAAAAGCGCTGGTGGAAGAACTCAGCACCAGACTTGAAAAAGCTAGTGAAATCAAATTTTTCAGACGCATGCGAGCCAGCATTACGACTCAATTCGTCGTCGGTCCCGGCGGCGAAAGCGACTCGGTGCTGTTAAAAGCGGCAGGCCGCCTCAGCAGGTCTTACGGACTTTCACGCATTTATTTCAGCGGCTTCAGACCAATTGCCGGAACACCGCTGGAAGAGAGCCCGAAAACGGAAAACATCCGAATATCGAGGCTTTACCAGGCGGAATGGCTGATGCGGATTTACGGATTCAGCTTCGAAGAGGTTCAACTTGAAGAAGACGGCAGCCTACCCAGGGATAAAGACCCCAAAACAGCGTGGGCAGAAGCCCATCCAGAAAAATTCCCGATTGAAATCAACACTTCCGACTTTGAACATCTGCTGAGAATACCAGGCATAGGCCCAACCGGTGCACGGCGGATAATTCAAACCCGCCGCCAGAATGGTATTTACAGAATCGAACAGCTTAAAAAGCTGCATGTGCTTACAGAGCGCGCCGCGCCTTATATTCTGCTGAACGGCAAGCGCCCGGAATATCTGCATAAAACCATCATTCAGCTCGCATTGCCGTTTTCGCGGGCTGATTCTCTGTCCGCCCTGCCTTTACCCTGAAAAAGCGGGCGGCAGTCTTGTCCACTGCCGCCCGCATCACACCACATAATATGTAAAAAAATCAGGCCTTTACAATTTTCTCGCGGCCTTCGGTCACTTTTTTCGTGGCGTTGCGGCTGTCAACAACCAGCTTGGCGTGCTTTACAATGAAATTGTAATCATAG
>JAKQSH010000325.1 GCA_029570245.1 Deltaproteobacteria bacterium
CGTCTTCGGTGCTTTCGGCGGCGGAACCTCCGCAAAAACGGCGGCAGCTTCAAGCGGTATCGAATACTGTGAGGCACGCGAACTGACCGAGAACGAAAAACTGAGTTACGAGAAAGAAACCCTCGGACTCTATCTTTCGGCGCACCCGATGGATCGTTACGCCAAGGAGGTCAAGCGTTTCTGCTCCTTCAACATCGCCCAGGCGCACGAACGCAGCGACAAATCCGAAGTTACACTGTGCGGCGTAGTGGCGGCGCTTTCCGATCGTCCGACCCGCGACGGGCGCGGGCGCATGATAATTTTCACTCTCGAAGACCCATACGGCAGCATCGAATGCCTGGTTTTTCAGCGTGTCTACGATCAGGTTGTTGCCAAACTCAGCGAAGACGCCGCCGTGATGGTGTCTGGAGTTATAATGGCCGATGATGCGGGCGAGGAGGCCACAGTCAAACTGCGCGTGACGCAGGTGACGGCCATGAACGACATCATCGGCAAAAATACGCGCATGGTGCATCTGGAACTTCCAGAAGTCACCACGGCCCACGATATCAAAGAATTGTCGGTCATCTGCGGACAGTATCCCGGCGACGTGCCGGTGTGCCTGCACATAATACGCAGCGAATACGAAGCGCTGCTGCGCCTTTCGAGCAAATGGCGCGTCAGCCCCTGTGATGAGTTCCTCGATCGCGCCGAAACGGTGCTGGGGCGTGAAAGCGTGCACCTGGAATAATTCGGCTTGCAGTGCTGTATGTTCTGGCTTGACACGCGCCGCTTTTATCTGGTATGCGAGTGCGCAGTTGAAGCTTTAAACGGGGTTTTGCAATGACTAGAATCGAATACAGGAAACCGCACCAGCGTTCAGTTGAAGACCTCAGAAATCGCGCCGCAGAATTGCTCGACTCTCTGCAGAGCCGTCTGGCGACTTTTGATTTCGATTTCGAATGGCGCCCCGACCGCAGCGCGGTCGATTTTTCTGGGCGCGGCTTTAAAGGACGTGTGGAACTGGGTGCATGCGAAGTCTATTTTCTCATCGACCTGTCGCTGACCATGACGCCGTTCAAAGGGCTTATAGAATCCCGCATCGAAGACGCAGTAAACAGACTTTTTGTTTGAGAAATCAGTTCCGTATCAGCATGTCTGCTTGACAGCCCTGACCTGACCGATGAAAATCAGAGAGCAGATTTTTTTTCTGTTAAAGGAGAAAAACGGAATGGAAGAATCCGGGTATTCGCGTTTCGACAGAAAACAACTGATATTGCGTGACGAACTGGCCATCGACAGAACACTGCTGGCCAACGAACGAACCCTTCTGGCTTATCTGCGCTCCGGCGTGGCGCTGATAATAGCAGGTGCGACCATGATTCATTTTTCGGAGGCCGGATGGTTTATCGCGGCGGGAATAGCCAGCATTCCGGGAGGAATTCTGGTCGGTGCAATCGGAATCTCACGCTTCCGCAGAATGAACCGAGCCATCTCGCTTGTAAGAAAAAGCGGTGATGAAAAGGGCTGACGCTGTACTTAAAGCACCGCCGAAAAGCAATTGCGCACTTTTATTACAGCTTGAACTCACCTGAGATAATTATCTGAGCTACCTAAGAGATACGCTTACACCCACGAATTCGTCATAAGTTCGCCCAGACCACCTGCACCCGGAACGATGTATTGATTTTCGTTTAGGCCGCGTTCTTCGTCCCAGCGTTCGCCCGGCACGGTCTGTAATACTTCCGGCGAAGAAAGGCCACGGTCGAGGCGCAGTGCGTAAACGACGATGTCGGAATAGCTGCTCAGCACTTTCTTCAGGTATTCCGGCGTGACGATCAGATGCATGGTGATGATTTTCACCGGGCGTCCGGCTTCGTTTTCGCGGTATGCGTCGAGGGTCTGCACCACCGAAGAGCCGGTGGCGCCCATGGGATCGGGCAGCAGAACATAACGGTCGTCGATGAGTCCGCCGATTTTGGAGCTGTAGACGCTGGCGCCGGTGACGTGGTGATCCTTGTCGGTGATGCGTGAAACGAAGAAGAAGTCCTGCCGCACTCCGTCGGGATCGAGCATCATGTTGAGACGATCGAAGACGATCTGCGAAGGCATGACGCCCGCCCGCGCCACGGCGGCGATGGCTACGCGTGTTTTCGGGTCGATAACCTGGCCCTTGTAGTATCCGCGCTCGGTTGCGTCTATCATACGGGTTTCGATGTCGATGGTGGTGCGCGGAAACTCGCAGTCAACCACGGTGTTGAGCAGGTTTTTGTATAGCGAGCCGATAACCTTGTTGACTTCTGGCTGGCGTGAATTGCGGTTGCAGACGCGGGCCAGCAGCGTCAGCATGCGCGGCGATGAAAGAATGTGAACCCTTGGTCCGTACCTGTGTTCAAGTTCTACGGCTCCAGAAGGAAGATTCTGATACTGAATGTCGCAGGGTCTTTCCATAACAGCCTCCGGCTTGCGTCTGATAATTCTGGTGAAATCTATCGCAGCCTGATCCAAAACGCAATATTGCACACAGGAAGAAATGAGGGTGTAGAATAGCGGAGCCGAATCACCGTTTGTCAATGTTTCCGAATCAGCAGC